>JAUVKE010000018.1 GCA_030592105.1 Desulfobacteraceae bacterium | reverse complement strand
CCGGATGTTTCCTGTGGAAACCCGATATTTTACTGATAATGTTCCTGATAAAAATGAGGATGAAACTGACCATGTTGAATTGGCTGTTCGTACGGTGGATAGTCTTCGTGGAAAATCCGGTTATGGTGATATTCTTATTTTTATGCCCACAGAGCAGGACATCCGTGAAACATGCGAGGCAATAGAGGGGAAATATTATAAAAAAGTTTCTGTTTTTCCTCTTTTTGCCAGAATGCCTGCATTCGAGCAGGCGAAAATTTTTAAACCCGCTGGAAATCGAAAAATAATTGTTGCGACAAATGTGGCTGAAACATCACTTACCATACCTGGGATAAAATATGTAATTGATACAGGGCTTGCCCGGATTTCACGTTATTCTCCCCGATTGCGGATAACATCCATCCCGGTGGAGGCTATTTCGAAAAGCAGTGCAGATCAGAGAAAAGGGCGTTGCGGGCGGGTGGAAAACGGAGTCTGCATCCGCCTTTTTTCCGAAGAAGACTTTAACAACCGTCCCCTTTACACCTCTCCTGAAATATTAAGGGCAAACCTGGCAGAGGTTATTTTAAGGATGATGGCATTAAAACTTGGTGATATTCTTCATTTTCCATTCATCGACGTACCACATAAAAAAAGTATAACAGACGGAATTAATCTTCTTGCAGAATTAAATGCCATTGCCTTGAAAGAGAGAAAAGGAAATAAAGAAAAAAAAGGGGAAAAGGGGCTCCTTAACAGATATTACCTGACAAAAACCGGTCGATTAATGGCAAAAATGCCTGTGGATCCAAGGCTTGCAAGAATACTCATGGAGGCAGACAAATTAGGATGCGTGGGTGAAATCGCAATTATTGCGTCTGCTTTAAGTATACAGGACCCAAGGCAGAGGCCTTCACAAAAAACAAAAGAGGCTGATCTTTGCCATGAAGTTTTTAAAACCCCTTCTTCTGATTTTATTACCCTTTTAAATATTTGGAATGTTTACCATAAAACATGGAAAAAAGAAAAAACAGCAAACCAGATGAGAAAATTTTGTAAAAAAAATTATATCTCCTTTAAAAGAATGCAGGAATGGAGGGATATACATAATCAACTTTTATCCATTATGGAAGCTGCGGGAAAAGATAAAAGCAAAGAGGAGAAGGAGTATGGTGCTCCACAGATCAAATCAAAAGATTCCGATAAATATCCCCACCCCTTGTACCAGCAAATACATAAAGCTGTTTTATCAGGTTTTCTTTCAAATATTGCTGTAAAAAAAGAAAAAAATATTTTTAAAGGGGGAAAGGATAAGGAGGTAATGATTTTTCCAGGGTCCGTACTTTTTAATGAGTCCGGCAGATGGATAATCGCATCGGAGATGATAGAGACCTCAAGACTCTATGCCATGAAAACCGCAAATATAGAAAGCGGATGGATAGAAGAACTTGGAAAGGATTTGTGTAAATATACATACCGGAACCCCCACTGGGAAAAAAACAGAGGGGAAGTTGTGGCACAGGAGCAGGTTAGCCTGTACGGCCTGATATTAGATTCCGAAAGGTCTGTATCATATGGTAAAATCGATTCTGAATTGGCCAGGGATATATTTATAAGGAACGCTCTTGTTCATATGGATGTAAAAAAACCATTTCCGTTTATGGAATATAACAAGCAACTTATAAAAAAAATGGAGAACCTGGAGAATAAATTGAGGAAGCGGGATATTCTCATTGGGGAAGATGAAATATATTCCTTTTACAGCCGGAAGCTTGGTAATGTTTATGATACAAAAACCCTTTCAAGGCTTATTAAAAAGAAAGGGGGGGATGACTTTCTCTGTATGACCGAAGAAGAGATTATCAGGTATTCTCCGGATGAGGATCAATTGTCCTTATTTCCTGATAAAATTTCCATTGGTGAAAATAGATTTGAATGTATATATAAATTTAATCCCGGTCAATCGGATGACGGCCTCACCATAAAAATACCATCCGTCCTCACCAGGGATGTTATGTCTGACTCCATAGACTGGCTTGTGCCCGGGTTTTACAGGGAAAAAATTACAGTCCTGATTAAGCTGCTTCCCAAAAAATACAGAAAGCAGCTGGTTCCTGTTTCTGATACAGTCGATATTATCATAAAAGAGATGCCTTTGTGTAAAACCTCCATTTTAACGGAACTGGGTAAATTTTTATACAAACGTTTCAGTATTGACATTCCTGCCCATGCGTGGCCGGAAAAAGAGCTCCCTGAGCATTTAAGAGCGCGCATAGCTATTTTAGATCAAAAGGGACAAATAATAAGGGCCGGGAAGGACAAAAATCTTCTTTTAAAAAATTTTGAAGAAAAAAATACAGACCCTTCTTTACATTGGGCTGAAAAAAAGAAAATGGAAAAAACAGGGCTTAAGTCCTGGAACTTCGACGATATTGCTGAATCGATAATTATTAAAGGGGAAAAAAATAATAAAACAACTTTTTTCCCCGGCCTTGAAAAAAATTTAAAGGATGATGCTAAAACAGTAAATTTGCGTCTTTTTCAGAGTAGGGAAAAAGCCGTAAGTTCTCATAAAGACGGGGTCTTTGCCCTGGCATCAATCTCCCTTTCAAAGGATTTGGGATTTTTGAAAAAAAGTTTGATCCTGCCGCAGAATATAAAGAAAAAGGCCGATTATTTTGGGGGCTGCAAAAAATTTCAAAAAATGCTTTATAACAAAGTATTATCTGACCTTCTTTTTAAAAATATCAGAACCGGACAGGATTTTGACAGTTTAATAAAAACAGCTTCAAAAAGTTTATTCTCCCAGGGACATGATCTGTTAAATGCAAGTTCAATAATAATAGATTCCTTTTATCAAACAAGATCATCTTTTTTTAGAATCGAAGAAAAATATAGAAACAACAAAATCATGGGAAAGTTTATAGCCGAATTAAGACTTCAGCTTGAAAGGCTTCTCCCTGAAAATTTTATAATGCTTTATAATACAAAGAGATTGATACAAATACCAAGGTATATTCAGACGCTGGATCTCAGGGCTAAACGGGGGGTGGTCGATCAGGAAAGGGATTGTGTGAAATGGGATAAAATAAAATTTTTCACGGATATTCTGGAAAAATTCCTGGCAGGTCTTTCCCCTGTGACATCAACGGAAAAAAAAGATTCAATGGAAGAATTGTTCTGGATAATCGAAGAATACAAGGTTTCTATTTTTGCCCAGGAAATTAAAACCCCTTTTCCTGTTTCTTAAAAACGTATTCAAAAGAAAGTTAAAGAAATAGAAAGGTTGGTATAATCTCCTGGAATGCTTTGCTTATTACCAAAATGCCCATCCTTTTGTTAATAAAACATATATCCCCAATCCAAGGTTGGTGATACCATGGGCAAGAATAGGGCCCATGAGATTTTTCTGGCGGATTACCAGTAATGTATAAATAATTCCCGCTGCGATCCCCTGAACTATGCGATAATGTTCAAATCCGAACAAGATAACCACTATTAAAAATGAACCCCATGTGAATGTGCCAAGGGGGACTTTACGAAAATCAGGATTAATAATATAGCGTAATATAAAAGAACGCCAAAACAGTTCTTCCATTACCGGAACAACTATTGCGGCACCCAGCAGCCGAACAGCTATTAATCCTGCTGTGGCACCCGGAGACCAGCCAAAAGAATAGGGATTAAAACCTGTATGGCTTCCAGACTGAAACAGATATTTTTCCGGAGCAACCCATATAACCAGAACCAGAAGACCGGATAACAGGGAAATCAACACCTCGTAAAAACTTAATCTCAGGGTGATATCTGTTATATACTCTCTGTACCAGAATAAAAGCAGCCCTCCAACTATAAAAGTTTTGGCAATATAAAAAAAGTGGGTGTATGAAGAAACATACTTAACCGGTGCAGTTAACAGCATAAAGACCGCAAAAGGGATTACATATGGAACCCATGGATTTTTTTTAGATTGTATAGTCATTTTTTTTTAATTAAAATTATAAGCAAAACATCTTGACTTATATTAAGTAATTTAATTATTAAACAATAGTCAACTTAAAAAATATTTTGTGAGTATTTATATGATTTTCTCTTTGTGCAACAGTCGATTGATAAGGTTATTCAACGGAAGGATTTATAATTAAAATGTTTGTTTTTGGTCATTTTTGTAATGCTATTGCCATTGTTGTCTCCTATGCCCTTAATATTTTCATGTGGATAATAATAGCCAGGGCAATTCTATCATGGGTTAATCCAGATCCATTTAACCCCATTGTTCGTTTTATTCATAATGTAACAGAGCCTGTTCTTCAATACATCCGGGCTAAACTTCCCATTAATTTCGGTGGCATAGATATTTCTCCCATTATTGTAATTTTGGGAATTGTTTTTTTACAAAGTTTTGTAGTGGGGAGCCTTCAGAGACTGGCTCAAACTTTATTATATTAATGGAAGTCATTGATTTTAAACGGATTAAATATGAACATTACATCTATTGATATCCAAAAGCAACAATTCAAAGTAAGGTTCAGAGGTTTTGATATCCATGAAGTAGACTCATTTCTTGAACAGATGGCAGACACTTTTGAGTCTTTGCATATGGAAAACAAGGAACTGGGCGAAAAAATCAGCAGGCTTGACCGTGAAATAAATGGATACAAGAGCAGGGAAGATACTTTTAAGCATGCATTGTTAAATTCACAAAAAGTATTGGATCAGATCAAGGCCAATGCCCTGAAAAAATCAGAATTGGTTATTGCTGAAGCGGAAGTAAAAGCAGAAAAAATTTTGCAGAAATCTCATAACAGGTTATCCCAATTATATGATGATATAGCTGAACTAAAACGGCAAAGAATGCAGATTGAAGTGCAGCTACGTTCAATTTTGGAAACACATACCAAGCTTCTTGATATGAGCAAAGAAGAGGTTAAGGTTCAGGATGAAGCTGATGACAGGATAAAATTATTAAGGTAGTGTCATTGTCATAACGAGAACCCTGTATAATAAAAAATTAGGAGCTGCAAATGGCAAAAATAGATGCTTTTTTTAAATTAATGCATGAACAGTCCGCTTCTGATCTACATCTTTCATCGGGACAACCCCCTGCTATAAGGATACATGGTGATATTGAAAGGATAAAGTACAAGGTTTTAGAAAGTGATGAATTAAAAAAAATGCTTTATGAGATTGCCCCGGAAAACAAAATTAAACTCTTTGAAGAGACAGGAGATATTGATTTTGCATATGAAATACCTGGCCTGGCCAGATATCGTTCAAATTTTTTTATGCAGCGAAACGGAATAAGTGCTGTTTTCAGGGAAATTCCCTCGGAAATAGTAGGTGCCAAAGAGCTTGGCCTTCCCCAGGTTATATCCAAGCTCGCCTCATTGCCTCGGGGCCTCGTTGTTATAACCGGTCCCACTGGAAGCGGAAAATCGACCACCCTTGCAGCAATAATTGATGAAGCAAACAAAACACGCAAAGATCATATTATTACAATTGAAGACCCCATAGAATTTGTTCATAAAAGTAAAGGATGTACTGTTAACCAGCGTGAACTCGGCCTCCACACAAAATCTTTCAATGCTGCCCTGCGTGGAGCCTTGCGTGAGGACCCTGATATTATTCTTGTTGGGGAAATGAGGGATCTGGACACGATCTCTTTGGCCATAGAGGCTGCATCCACAGGCCACCTGGTATTCAGCACCCTCCATACCACAAGTGCATCCAAAACTGTTGACAGGATAATAGAGGTTTTTCCTTCCCATGAGCAGGCACAAATACGTTCCACCCTGGCTGATGGAATCAGAGCTGTTATTTGTCAAACCCTTTTAAAAAGAATTGATAAAAAAGGACGATGTGCTGCCCTTGAAATATTAATAGCAACCCCGGCTGCCAGAAATCTTATCCGTGAAGCCAAAACCTATCAGCTCCCTTCAACAATTCAGACAGGAAAAAAATATGGAATGCAGCTTTTGGATGATTCCATACTGGAGTTATTCAACAAAGGCTGGATTTCTGCTGATGATGCCTATGGGAAGGCTAATGATAAAAGCCGGTTCCGTCCCTTATTAACACATCCCCCCGCTGATTTTACTGAATCATAATTATACTTGAGGTGTCGAAAAATTGTTGCACGCTTTGGCACATTGATTGTTTAGCCGGATCTTTGAGTATTGAGTGGTCCAAGATAAAATCAAGCCCAAAAATTATAACCCATAGAGGTGCCCCATGAATCGACAGGAAGTTGATCAGATTATTACAAAAATGCTCGATTCCCATGAAAATGTGTCGGATCTTAACCTGACAGTGGGTAAACCCCTGCAGGTTGAGTCTTCTGGTGAGCTGATCCCTGTGGAAATGAAACCGGCTTTTGCAAAGCTTACTCCCTTTCAAACAGAGACCTTTGCTTTAAACCTGATAAACCAGAACCGGCGTCTTACAGAGATGCTTTTAACCAATGGTTCCTGTGATTTGTCCTATGCCCTTCCTGGTAAGTCTCGCTTTAGAGTTAATATTTTTCGACAATCCGGTAATTATTCAATAGTCATGCGTCGTCTTGAAGTGAATGTTCCAACAATTAAGGAGATAAACCTCCCTGAGATTTTTTATAAAATTGCCATGGAAAGAAACGGGATTGTTTTTGTTACAGGGGCCACAGGTTCCGGAAAATCAACATCCCTTGCAGCAATGCTCGATTATATTAATGAACAGAAATCTGTCCATGTTGTAACACTTGAAGATCCCATTGAATTTCAGCATCCCCAAAAAAAATCGACTTTTAATCAAAGAGAGCTGGGGATCGATTTTGATACTTTTGGAAACGGATTAAGGGCAGCTTTGAGGCAGGCTCCCAAGGTAATTCTGGTGGGAGAGATGCGTGACAGAGAATCTGTTGAAATAGGATTAAATGCTGCAGAAACAGGACATCTGGTCTTAACTACTCTGCATACGGTGGATGCCGGCCAGACAATTAACCGTATAATAGGGATGTTTAACTCAGAAGAGGAGCCGCAGATAAGAATTCGCCTTGCTGATACCATCCGGTGGATTGTGTCTCAAAGATTACTCCCCGATCTTAAGGGGGGGCGTATTGCTGCATTTGAAATTTTATGCACCAGTTTAAGGGTGAAGGATGCCATACTCCATGGTGAATCCGAAGGAAAGACTTTTTACGAAATTATGCAGGCAGGAAAACCCCTGGGTATGACTACATTTGATGAATATATACTGCAGCTATATGAGGACAGCAATATTGACGAGAGAACTGCCTTGTCCTACGCTTCACAAAGGTCTTCTATCTCCCGGGGCATAGATATATTAAAAAGCCGCAGAGGAGAAGCCACAACAGATATTAATGGACTTGCGGTTGATCTTCAGTATGGAAAATAAGGGAGAAAGAACAGCAAGCTCAAGCTGTAGATTTTGATCGATAACTCAGTTATAAAAAAGCTGCAGATTTATGGGAGACTATAATTTATCATGAATATTACATGTAAAAACTGCCAGGCTAAGCTCAGGATTCCTGATGAAAAAATTCCCAAGGGTAAAACCACTATCCTTAAATGCCCTAAATGTAAATCTAACGTTTCTGTGAATCCCGATCCCATATCTGAGGATACAAGCTTAAATTTACCGGATCAGGGAGTCGGGTTTGAAGAAACAGAGGACGATTCTGGGGGTTATGAAAAACCCTTTGATTTTATTGAAGAAGATGTAAGTACAGCCCTTGTTTGTGAAACAGATTCTGCTTTTCTTAAAAAGATTGAAGACGTGTTGGCGTTTGAGGAATACCATGTTATAAAGGCTAAAACTGTAAGAGATGCCTTGGCTGGTATAAGGTTTCAGACTTTTGACTTGATAGTATTAAACGAAAAATTTGACACGGAAAATCCTGACTCAAACAGTGTACTTAAACGCTTGGAAAGTATGGATATGTCGGTGCGTCGAAAAATTTTTGTGGTATTAATCAGCGATAGATTTCGTACAATGGATAATATGACCGCATTAAATAAAAGTGTTAACTTGATTATCAACACAAAAGATATTAATCAGTTTGAAAAAATATTATCCAAGGAAATAGCCGCAAGAAATACGTTTTATAGAATTTATAATGAAGCCTTAAAAGCGTCGGGTACAGTTTAAAGCTTTTAGAAAGTCCATATTTTTAATATTATTATGAAAAAATCGAGATATACATGTGCTGACTACAGAAACGAAATGATACTTTTAAGACTTAAAATACGTCTTAACAATGAAATGCTGTCCAATGAAGAAAAAAAAGATATTATTCAGGAAATAGAAAAGCTGACCCGGAAAATGGATATGGGTTGATATTTTTACAAACTCGCTTGTAACTATTCAGCTAATATGTACGGCAACAGGTATAATCTGATTATACCTGCTGCGTATCTTAAATCAGCGACGCTGAATAGTTACTTTTACCTACAGGTTGCCAAAAAGTCTCAACCCTTCCAGGGTTAAATCCGGTTCAACAATTTTTATGGTTTCTGATACATTATATATCAAAGGAGCAAGGCCTCCTGTTGCAATTACCAAAGGGTTCATTTTTGTTTCTTTGATCATTCGTCCTGTTATACCGTCGACAAGTCCGGCATATCCGTAAATAATCCCTGACAACATGCTGTCAATGGTATTTTTACCTATGACTTTTTTAGGGGGAAGGTCAATTTTCACACGGGGAAGCATTGATGACTGCATGAACAGAGCCTCTGATGAAGTAACCAGCCCCGGGCTTATGGAGCCGCCTAGATATACCCCTTTTTCAGAAACAGCATCTATTGTTGTCGCTGTACCCAGGTCGATCACAATCAAGCCTGTTTTGTATTTATTATATGCAGCAACTGCATTTACAATCCTGTCCGGGCCCAACTCTTTCAGGTTGTCATACCATACCTGAATGTTGAGTTCTTTTGCAGAGGCGGCATCAATCCATTTAGGGGCACAACCGATGGTCTTGCTGCAGAAAAAATCGAGATTACCTGCAATAGCCGGCACCACACTCGAGATAACAATCTTGCCGATTTTTTTCGGACTAATGCTGTTGGCTGATAAAAGGGACAACGCAAGTGCATTAAACTCATCCGGGGTTGCCTTAATATCAGTTACAAGCCGCCATTTGGCCTTTAGATTCTTTTCTGCATAAACACCCATGACTATATTGGTATTTCCCACATCAATGACAAGCACCATATAACTTTCCACTCCTTGAATGTAAGCTGATCTCCTGCGTGAGCTTTGCCTGATTAATTTGATCCGGGTTTCTCAAGGCTCCCTGATTTTAACATTAAAAAATTCAGGTTTTACCTTAAGAAGCCGGGCCCTAAAGGGTAAGATTATGGATGCCCGTTTTAAATATTCACCAGGCGTTAACCCTGCCAGATCAATAAAAAGATCAATTCCACTTCCGGCGCTCATATTTTTAAGAACATTTTCAGGCCCTTCTACTTCTATTTCCAATACATCCGGTGAAATGCAATATAAAAATTTTGTATTTTTCCCTTTTAACGGGAGTTGGGTAAACTTTTTAGTGACGCTGTTCTCTTTAATAGAAATTTCAGCCAAAAAAATTTTTACAGGAGAAACTATCTCTACTCCCCCGGGAAGATTTAACGGGATTTTTTTTTTAAACGTTTCTGAAAAAGTCTCAATATCAACTGAAAGGGTTAATATCCTGTCCATATTCAGCAACAGGCTTTCCGGTCCGTTTAATATTACGGATGATGGCTCCACAGATATTTTTTCAACTGTAAAACCAGGCGCAGGTTTTCCTGAGATAGAAACCTTTAATGGGAGTTTTTTTTCAATTTTATTCTCAACATGCAAAGCAAAACGTGCAGGTTTGATCTCCCTGAGTAAAATACCCTCAGGCAGGGGGATATCCTCTTTTTTTATCTTTATGGAGACCACACCTGCAGTTACAGCTGTTAGATCAGGTACATAAGTTAGATCCATAGCCAAAAATGTGGTGATCATTGATTTTGATCCGAAAAAATTAAGATCAATACTCTTTATTGGATGACCTGTTATTATCAGATTATGGGGAAGGGTTTTATAATCTACAGGTAAAGCTGTGTCGCCTTCATGTTCAGTTCCACATCCCCAAAATAAAAAAGAGCATATGGCTAAACTGAAAATTAATTTGTGTATAAATTTATTTAGCAAAGGATGTATCATTTATCGTATAATGTCAGAGAGATAATACTTAACTATAGACCGTCACATAAATAATTTCAGCAATAGACTGAGCTATAATAATTTATCTGCAATTTATTATCTCATCAACAATTTTAATTGTAACAGATGTGGCAGCCACATCATGAACCCGCACAATATGCGCTCCATTCAAAACAGAAACGGCAATGACCGGCTGAGTTCCAGCATCAATCATGGAGTGTTTTAAAAGGAGTTCATCTTCAAAATGATCTTTTAAAATATTCTTTATGAATGCTTTCCTTGAAGGCCCCAGTAAAACCGGAAGATCTATTTCCTTAAAAGTATCAAGATACTTAATTATTTGAAGATTATGTTCAAATGTTTTACCAAACCCGATCCCGGGATCGATTATAATATTTGATCGTTTTATTCCCCTTGCTTCGGCAGAATACACCACGTTTAGGAAAAACTCTTTTATTTCGGTGAGCAAATCATCATAAAAAGGAGCAATCTGCATATTTTTTGGAGTCCCCTTCATATGCATCAGTATAACAGGGATCCCATATTTAGCTGCAACATCCGCCATGGTATGATCCAGGCGCATGGCACCTGTATCATTTATAATCGAAGCTCCTTCTCCAAGGGCCGCTTCCGCCACGGATGCATTCGTGGTATCAATGGAGATGGGAACACTGATCCTTTTTGACAACTCTTTGATCACCGGAACAACCCTTTGTATCTGTTCTTCCAAAGAGACAGGTGCTGAAAACGGCCGTGTGGATTCTCCGCCTATATCTATGATGCCGGCACCTTCTTCAACAAGCTTTGCGCCGTGGGCCACGGCCGCATCAGTTGTAAAAAATTTTCCACCATCTGAAAAAGAGTCAGGGGTAACATTTAATATCCCCATGATACAGGTTCGTGGCCCCAGCTCCAAAGTATGCCCGTTCCATTTTAATTTATATGTTTTGCGCGTGGTTGCCATAATTAATGCTGGAATAAAATATAGATGCCTTGAAAAAATTTGCTATTCTAGGACAGCCGCCTAGGAAGCCTGCAATTCCGTTTCTTTTTCAGGTTTATTCAAAAAGGATTTTAATTCCGGTCTCATGGAAATTATTAATTCATCCAGCTGGGCACCTTGAAGAGTCTCTTTTTCAAGTAAGAGTTCAGCCAGCTTATGAAGAATATCTACGTGGCCTGTTAATATTTTTTTTGCTTTACCATATGCTTTAGTAATTAAAGCATGTATTTCCGAATCAATTACCTTTGCGGTCTCTTCAGAATATTCTTTTTGTTGGGATATATCACGGCCAAGAAATATCTGCTCTTCATCTTTTGCATAGGAAAGGGGGCCTATACGATCGCTCATACCCCAGGAGCGTACCATTCTTTGAGCAATGCCTGTGGCCTGTTTAATATCATTGGATGCACCAGTCGTTATGCGATTAAAAATAATCTCTTCTGCAGCACGTCCCCCAAAGGCGACTGACAGTTCATTTTCCAACTGGTCTTTAAATTTAAAATCCCTCTCTTCAGGGAGAAACCAGGTAAGCCCCGCAGCCATACCCCTGGGAATTATGGTTATTTTATTCACAGCATCTGTTCCTGGAATAAGACGGGCGACAAGGGCATGTCCGCCTTCATGATATGCGGTGATTTTTCTATCTTCTTCCTTAACTACTTTTGATTTTCGTTCAAGTCCCATATAAACTTTATCTTTAGCGTCGTCCAGATCAAAGTTATCAACTTTTTCTTTTTCCCTTTTTGCAGCAAGAAGAGCAGCCTCATTAACCAGGTTTTCAAGATCTGCGCCGGAAAATCCCGGGGTTCCTTTTGCCAGAATCAAAGGATCAACATCTTTTTCAATGGGGGTCTTTTTCATATGGACTTTCAAAATCTCTTCACGCCCCTTAATATCGGGAAGGGGAACAACAACCTGTCTGTCAAAGCGGCCGGGCCGTAAAAGCGCAGGATCAAGAACATCCGGCCGGTTCGTGGCGGAAATAAGGATAACACCTTCGTTGGATTCAAATCCATCCATCTCCACCAGTAATTGATTTAAAGTCTGTTCCCTTTCATCATGGCCACCCCCAAGGCCAGCTCCCCTGTGCCTTCCCACAGCATCTATTTCATCAATAAAAATTATACATGGAGCATTTTTTTTACCCTGAATAAAAAGATCCCTGACACGGGAGGCCCCAACCCCTACAAACATTTCCACAAAATCAGAACCGCTTATACTAAAAAAAGGGACATCCGCTTCTCCGGCAATTGCCCTGGCCAGAAGGGTTTTACCGGTACCTGGCAGACCGGTTAAAAGAACACCTTTGGGAATACGTCCCCCCAGGCGGGTAAATTTTTTGGGCTCTTTTAAAAAACCGACTATCTCCGCAAGTTCCTCTTTAGCCTCCTCAACACCGGCCACATCTTCAAATGTGACCTTGACCGACTGATCAGAAAGAAGTCTGGCTCGACTTTTCCCAAAAGACATGGCTTTCCCTCCGCCGGATTGCATCTGCCGCATAAAAAATATCCAGACTCCAATTAAAAGGAGCATGGGAAGCCATGAAACAAGAAGTGATAAATACCAGGGTGATGTTTCAGGAGGTTTCGCGTTTATGGAAATCCCTTTAAGCCTAAGGGTTTTGATGAGTTCGGGATCCTCCGGGGCATAAACCTTAAAGCGGTTCCGGCCGGTATCAGTAACAAAAAGCTCCTTCCCCTGAATCGTAACCTCCCCCACCCGATCATTTTCAACCATGGCAAGAAAATCGGAATATGTTATATTTGCCTCGAGCATTTTTTGCTGGTTAAAAAGATTATAGAGCATAACCATCATCAATGTGATGATAATCCAAAGTGCAAGGTTTTTATAAAAAGGGTTCAAAAGTTATTACCTCCTGGGAAAAGTTGTTATAATTTTTTCTGGTTTTTGTTCAGGCATTATAAATAATTTCAGCCTTTAAAACAGTTCTGGTTAAAGGGGTGACCCTGGCATAATTGTCTATTCTATGACCCACAAGCCAAATAATTTGTCCCCTGCTCACCAGAACCGGAATTTTATTTCTGTCGGTTCTGCTGATTTTGTTGTTTATACAGTATTTCTTTACCTTTTGTGTCCCTTTGGTTCCAAGGGGGCTGAAACGGTCTCCCTGCAGGATACTCCTTAAGGTAAACGGAAAGTCCAATAAGTCCATATCAAAATAACCGATTTTTCGTTCAATACTGCAAAAAGCCGGAAGCTCTGAAGCCTCTCCAGCTTCAGAGAAGCTTAAAAGCATATCAAGCTCTTTTATAAACTGACAAAAAGTACGTTTTTTTGCTGGTCTGTATATCTTGTATTCAAAAGCAGCAGGAGCCGGTTTGTTTTTTTTGGGGTTAATATCCCGAAGAGGAGACATCTCTTTTGAAACAAATAAAAATTCATCCTCTCGTTCTATTCTAATCCGGTCAGGCAGATCAATGCTCCAATGGGAAGCCTCTTTTCCCAGCAGATTTAAAACAGAATTAACATGGTGAAAGGAAATACGCCTTAAATCTCCTTTTACTTTTTCAACAGATTTCCTTATAATTCTCCGTTTTACAGCTTCATGCAAAATTGCCACATCTTTAACAGACAAAACAATTTTATTATCCTCTTTTTTAAGTAAGATTTTTTTTAATAGAGGATCTATTGCCTCAGCATCTATCCATTCCTCTTCAGCCCTTGCTATCATAGCAGTTCTGTTGAGTGTTTCAACTATTCTCGGATTATAAACATTTTTTAAAAAAGGGAGCAACTGGAGACGGACTCTGTTTCTCAGATATTTTATATCCTTGTTTGATTTGTCTATTTTATATTTTAACCTTTTTTTAGATAAAAAATCAATGATTTCATGTTTGGCTATATTTATAAAGGGGCGGACGATTTGAACTCTGTTTCCTGACAAGTTTCTCACAGGGGGAATTCCGGATAAACCGGACAGGCCGCTTCCCCTTAACATATACATTAAAACAAGTTCAGCATTATCATCAGCATGATGGGCTGTTGCTATTTTATTAAATCGGTTTTTATTTGACACATCAAGCAAAAAATCGTAACGGACCCGTCGTGCTGCCTCTTCCAGGGATAACCTCTGTTTTTTTTTGTATGTTTTAATATCCTTTTTTTCAATAAAACATGGCACTTCAAGTTCATCAGCCATATTTTTCACAAACAAAGCATCATCGTCTGAGTCCTGTTGTCTGAGAGAATGATTAAGGTGGGCAATTCCCACCTCAGCAAAGAAAGAGAAGCTGAGGAGAACATGTAAAAGAGCCACAGAATCGGGACCGCCGGATAGAGCAACAAGCACCCTGTCACCGGTTTGAAACATTTTATAGGATGAGACTGTTTTGGAAACAGCATCGATTAATTTGTGATTATTTTTTTTGATCATAAAATATTTTTTAAAATTTAGGGTTTGAATCCAGCAGCGTCCGGTTAGAAAATTGTAAAAAATAATTAAACTCCCCTCACGCAAGATTCTAATCGGACATTACTGGTTTGAAGCTTAATATGCTTTAATATACTAGGGTAAAATATGATACAAATCTGCAAATAGTCAATATTTCCTTTTTTTTCTTGAAAAAAATTACATTGGGTTATATTATCTCTTTCGGTTGTGCTAGGCGGGGAGTTAGCGGTGCCCTTTTCCCGAAATCCGCTTATGCGGGGCTGAATCCCCTTCTTAGGGTTTTATGTTAAAACAAATTGATCATCGTGACGGGACACCATGAACAGACATTCGCGAACCTCGTCAGGTCCGGAAGGAAGCAGCGATAAGTGAATTTAGTCTGTGTCATGGTCTGTATTCGGTCATTATATGGTTGATGCGTTTTAAAAAAATTCAAGGGAGGGTGCACAACCATAACATCAATCTAATTTTTCCCTTTATCTTGAAAGACATTCACTCTCTTTGTAATCTATCAATACTCAATAATAAGTTTCGGTATTACCCATAAAGCATTTATACAGTTATAAGTCGATGGACTTTATATCCGTTGAATATTTATAGTTATATTTTTTTAAAGACGACCCATGGAAAAAAATAAAATGAGCAACGCAATAAGAATCGGAGTACTTATATCAGGAGGAGGGTCAAATCTGCAAGCGATTATTGATGCTTCTGAATCAGGGCACATCAACGGAAAAATTGTATTTGCAGGCGCTGACACACCTGACGCCTGTGGACTTGAAAGGGCCAGGAAACATAATATCCCAACCTTTGTGGTTGATTATAAAAACATAATCAAAACCTGTGACGTAAAACAAACGAATCATTATCCCCTTGTTGATATTGAAAAAATATTTTTAAAACAGAATCTTTTTTCTGAAAATTATGATTTTGAAAAGAAAAAAAATTTTATCCTCACAAGGATTGCTGCAGAAACAGCCTTGCTTGATAAAATAAAACCTTATCCTTTTGATATTCTGGTTCTTGCAGGTTTCATGAGAAAGTTAACCCCCTATTTTATTGACAAGATCAACAATGGTCGGAATATGCCCGGAATTATGAATATTCATCCTGCACTCCTCCCGGCTTTTCCCGGAGTTGACGGGTATGGCGATACTTTCCGATATGGATGTAAAGTTGGCGGGTGTACGGTGCATTTTGTAAATTACGGAGAAGATTCCGGACCGATAATAGGACAAAAAACATTTATAATAAATAAAGATGATACATTGGAATCGATCAAAAAAAAAGGTTTAAAGCTTGAATGGGAGCTTTACCCTGAATGTATAAAATTATTTGCGGAAGGACGTCTTAAAATTATAAAAAAAGAGATTACCGCGAAAAACGGAGAAATTTATCATAGAAGCATCGTTGGAATCGAATAAATTATACCTCCATGGATAATGGTCATATATTCCTTTTGCCGGGCTGATTAAGAAGTGTAAATTTCTTTTGGGTTTCAGGCCGTTTTAGCCTCTTGGATTAGAAACAAAATTTTTTCTTTTTCAATATCAAGAATATCCGAAATTTGATCAGAGGTCATTTTTTTTTGATACATTTTAAGGATAATATTCTTTAAGGCTTTTTGTTCACCTTTTTGTTCACCTTTTTGTTCACCTTGCTTAATGCCTTGTTGAATACCTTTATCGCGTATATATTGTGCAAGCATAGCGGTCTCCTTATCTGCTATTATTTCATGATACAGTTTATCCCGTTCGTTTTCACCAATCTCTGCATAAATATCAATAAAATCAACATATTTATCGAATATCAGATGAGACACCAAATCATAAAGTCCTTTATAGGCCTGGGTTATCATCTCAATTCGCTCATCATGAGTATAATCCATTTTGGGCAACAGAATTTTAATTACAGGATTGTTGCTACTGTAATAATCACGTGCCTTAAAGTCAAATAATTTAACAAAAACATATTTAAAATAAAGAAATATCTGATTAGTCAGCCTGGCTTCCAGCTCACGCAAAATATCCTTACGCCATTTTTTACGATCAGTGAAAAGCACTGTTGGAATAACCTGGGCATCAGGGTATGCCTCAATGTAATCTATGGTATAACGTGCCAGCTTATAAATAGAAAATTTCGATTTATCTTCCTGAAATTCAACCAGCCATAAAAGAAGCTGCTGTTTTTCAAAAGAGAATAAAATAGGCATATCCAACACAAAATGTCGTTCAGAGAGTTTGTGCTTTTTTGGTTCCTGCCGAACAAACTCTATTTTTTTTACAGGCCCTAAATTTTGTACTGCCTGGGGCAATATCCACTCCAGCGTTTCTTTTGGAAAATCTATAAAAACGTTTTTGAAATTATGGTCGTGGGATTTTTGCTTCATAGCTTTTTTTATTTCCCTGTTTGCGCTGATAATATTATGGTGATAAATTTATTCCTTTAAAAAAAATAACAAACAGGGATGATAAAGGCAACTTTTTCCATTATTTTACAGTAGTGTCCGGCTATAAAGTTGCAATAAAAAAGCTGATAAAAAAATGCAAATATTGTTTTCAAATTTTGTTAAATTAATATAGGTATTAAAAAATAACCAGGCACCTATAGATTGTCAGATAATAACCCTATTTTAAAACTTGGCACATGTCAGAGGGAGAAAGGCGTATTGTAATACTCCGAT
>JAUVKE010000352.1 GCA_030592105.1 Desulfobacteraceae bacterium | reverse complement strand
GATTCTTTTTCTTCCATAGGCTCTGATTGTCGAATATTTCAATATGCATCTATCGGGGCTGACCCTCAGGCTCTTAATTATAAAGGTGAAGAGACCTGGGTTAAAATCGGGCGCGGATCTATTATAAGGGAATTTGTTACTATAAACAGAGGGACAGGCTTTGGAGGGGGAATTACCGAAATTGGTGAAGAAAATCTTATCATGGCCTATGCACATGTTGCTCATGATTGTAAAACAGGAAACAGGGTAGTTCTTGCAAATGCTGCTACGCTTGCCGGGCATATAACCATTGGCAACAATGTTATTATTGGTGGGCTTACAGCACTTCATCAATTTGTAAGAGTTGGGGATAATGCATACATAGGAGGCGCTGCTGCGGTTGTAAAGGATGTTGTTCCTTTTGTCATTGCATCTGGAGACAGGGCCAGACTTCATGGTTTAAACAAGGTTGGCCTGCAGCGCTGCAACTTTTCAGAAAACGTTATTCTGTCATTAAAAAAGGCGTACAGAATTATTTTTCGCTATGGCCTTACTTTAAATGAAGCTATTGAGCGGGTTAAAGCAGAAGTTGAGCCGAATCCTGAAATAACAAAACTCATTAATTTTATTAAATCATCTGAGCGGGGCATTACAAGATAATTCAGGTTATTTTTCGAGTTTTCCACTTTGATTATTATGACATCTGTTTTCATGTTTTTCTTGCCAATTCATTGCCAAACATTACTGATCAAATTGTAACTTTTTATGAAAATTGGACTTATAGCAGGAAATGGTCAGTTTCCAATAATTTTTTCAAATGCAGCAAAAGCCAAAGGCTATTCTGTGTTTGCGGCTGCATATATTAATGAGGCGACTCCTGATATTGCGAAGCATGTAGAGCTTGTTAAATGGATGCATCTGGGGCAGCTTAAACGGCTTATTAAATTTTTTAAAGTAAACAAAGTAGATAAAGCCGTAATAATCGGGGCTATTAAAAAGACCAGAATGTTTTTAGATGTCAAGCCGGACATAAAAGCTATTTCTCTTCTTGCCAGATTACGACAGACTCATGATGACGGCATAATTACCGCTTTTGCTGAGGCACTTGAAAAAGAAGGAATAAAAATACTCCCATCTACTTTTTTGCTGCCGGACTTACTGGCTAATGAAGGCTGCTGGACAAAATCAAAACCCACAAGATCTGAAAAAAAAGATATAGAGCTTGGATGGAACCTGGCAAAGGAAATAGGCAGGTTTGATGTGGGGCAGTGCATAGTGATTGGAGGCGGCTCTGTCTTGGCGATAGAGGCTGTTGACGGAACAGATGCAACAATTAAAAGAGGGGGCAGCCTTGGAGATGGTTCTGCCGTAGTTGTGAAAGTCTGCAAACCTGGCCAGGATACAAGATTCGATGTCCCTGCAATCGGGGCGGATACTATTAAAAATATGCATGAGTCAAAAGCAAGGGTACTTGTGATTGAAGCAGGCAAGACCGTGGTTTTTGATAAAGAAGAGATGGTATCTCTTGCAGACAGGTATAAAATTGCAATACTTGCCATGCAAAAAAAGTGATTAAAATGAAAAAATTAGAAAAAAAACTTCGCGTGGGGGTTGTTGGTACTGGTTATCTTGGGAAATTTCACGCAGAAAAATATGCTGACATGAATGATGTGGAACTTGTGGGTGTTGCGGATACTGACAAATCAAGGGCATTGACAGTAGCAAATAAGTTATCCACAAAAGCTTTTTCTGATCATAGAGAGTTACTGGAAATAGTTGATGCTGTCAGCATTGTTGTTCCTACACCTGTACATTATCCAGTGGCAATTGATTTTCTAAACAAAGAGATAGATATTCTCATTGAAAAGCCTATAACAAGCACTATTAAAGAAGCAGATGAACTTTTAAATTGTGCTGAATCAAGAGGACTTATAATTCAGGTAGGACATCTTGAGAGGTTTAATCCGGCAGTAGTGGCTTTGCAGGGAGTTGTGAAAAAACCTCTGTTTGTTGAGTCTCATCGGTTGAGCCTTTTTAAGGAACGAGGTACAGATATAAGCGTGGTTCTTGACCTGATGATCCATGATATTGATATTATTTTAAATTTTGTCAAATCGGATATTAAAAGCATACAGGCATCTGGTGTCCCTGTTATATCCAGCCACGTTGATATTGCAAATGCCAGACTTGAGTTTAAGAGCGGATGCGTTGCAAATATTACAGCAAGTAGAATTTCAACCAAAAATGAACGTAAAATAAGGCTGTTTCAAAAGGATGCATATATATCTGTTGATTTTGCTAATCATAATATAACTATTATCGGAAAAGAGGATAAGGCAGTGACCGGACTTATTCCTGGGATGGGAATAAAAAAAGTTGAATTCTCAGATACTGATGCCTTAAATGACGAACTCCTATCTTTTGTCGATTCTGTAAAAAAACGGAAAGTTCCTGAAGTAACAGGACAGATGGGACGAGATGCCTTAAAAATAGCTCTTAATACAATGGAGCAGATTAATGCAGCTAATAATCGCCTTTCAGGATTATAGCTGATGCTTCATCTGAAAGAGAAAAAAAAAAGTATCATGATTATAGCAGGTGAAGCCTCTGGAGATCAACACGGAGCTAAACTTGTAACAGCCATGCAGAAAAAAAGGGATGACCTTTTTTTTTACGGGATAGGTGGAAATTCCTTACGAGATGCAGGAGTTAAAATTTTTGTCGATGCTTCTGAGCTTTGTGTTGTAGGAATTACGGAAATATTTTCAAAAATTCCTGTTATATTAAAAGGGCTTGCTCTTTGTAAACGGACATTGCAGAGTATTCGTCCGGATCTTCTTATTCTCATCGATTTTCCTGATTTTAATCTTCGTGTTGCTCCTGTGGCAAAAAAGCTTGATATACCAGTCCTTTATTATATCAGCCCCCAAATTTGGGCATGGAGAAAGGGGCGGATAAAAAAAATAGGAAAACTGGTTGATCACGTCGCTGTGATACTCCCTTTTGAGCAAAAATATTATAAAAAACATGCAATTCCTGTTTCCTTTGTTGGCCACCCTTTATTGGACGGTAATTTTTGCGAAAAAAAACTTATTACATATGAAAAAAAAGATTATACTGTTTTGGGAATACTTCCTGGTTCAAGAGACAGTGAAATT
>JAUVKE010000152.1 GCA_030592105.1 Desulfobacteraceae bacterium | reverse complement strand
TGCTGGTCCGTAACCATCCAAACCTCCATTTCTATTTGATTTGGATGTTCTTACCATTTTTTTTTAGGTTTTACATTTCGGGAATTTTAATTGTCGTTCGGCGGGTATTATAATTGACGCTGATCAATTGTTTTGTTGTATTCCAAGGTGTTTGACCGTGTCAATTATATTATGACGGCATGGGAAATGTTGTGGGCTGTCCTATGAGATGTGAAGGGCTTTTTGCCAAAAGCTTTTTGATTGTTGATCTGTTCTTCCAGTGTTTACTTCTTTTTGTATTACGGCTATCATGATTAGGAAGTTCACTAATAATATCCTACCCAAATAATTTCATAACACCCTGTAAGAACATCGTTCCTTGGGAATTAGTTATTTGCATTGACAAATGGATAAATTTTATCTAACTATTGCCTGAATGAAAACTGCTAATTTTTTCAGTTTCTGCGTCAGGAGGCCAAGCCTTAAATCGGGTTTAATCATCAAAATACTTAATGTATTCCCGCGGTTAATTTTTTCCTTGAACTTGAAAAAAATTTATGGTTTTGTTTGGGCATTATTTAAATTCTGCAATTATTTATGATGGGTATGAGGAAAAATATGAAAGATAAAACAGTTAGTGGTAGTCAGGTGATTATTTCCCATGTTGCGCTGCCTGAGGATGCCAATCCTTCGGGTATGGTTCATGGCGGGGTTATAATGAAGCTTATTGATAATGCTGCAGGGGTTGTTGCCATGCGGCATACGCGGCGTAACGCTGTAACTGCTTCAATTGACAGGCTGGATTTTCACAATCCTGTTTTTGTGGGGAATCTTGTAATAATTAAGGCAAGCATTAATCTGGTTTGTAAGACATCTATGGAAATTGGCGTTCGGGTAGAGGCGGAAGATCTTATGACCGGTGAAGTCAGTCGGACAGCTTCGGCATATTTGACTTTTGTTGCTCTGGGTAAAAATCACAGGCCTGTGGAAGTATTACCCGTTATTTTTGAGTCTGATGATCAAAAAAGGCGGAACCGTGAGGCCTCAAAAAGGCGGGCACAAAGAATCACTGAAAAAAACAGTTAATAGTATTATTGATAAATATAATCGTTATGGCAATTAATTAAGCCACTATGTTTTTGTCAGGATAAAACATTTTAAGAAAATTTTTTAACTTTTACCTGGGGCATTTACACAGATAAAAAAGCAATTGTTCTATTCTGTTTTTGTTGATTTAGGTTTTTGTTTTGTTTTTTTTTTTTTTAAACATATCTTATCTTTTCTTACAAAAGCACAAAGATTGGGATTATGATACTCCTTGCAGTTTAATGGATTATACAGTGGGCATTCTGGATTCTTTTCAGACATAAATTAAATATTCCTCCGTTTTATTGCAGGCCTTCAGGGGTATAATTTTTCTGAATTATAGTTGTAAGGTAATTTTACAGGCAAGACTGTATATGGATTGTCAGATAATAACCCGATGTTAAAATTTGCCACAAGGCCAGAGGGAGGAAGGCGTACTTAAATACTCCGACGACCGATAACGCAGTGAAATTATTTATATGACGGTCTATAAAATTTCCACAGATGCCTGACTAACCAAGCATACCAAAAAAAATGAAATTTTACAAGAAGATTATGTTCTATCGCATGATAAATATGTTCGGCTTAAACATTGATGAGCGAGCCCTTAGGAAATAATCCTTGAAACATTTAATCTGTTTACCAATTTTTGTAGTGGGGTGCCTTGAAAAATTATGCCTGACATACTTAATCCCCAGACAAAGCTCAAGAAAGTTCTTAAGCTTCGTGATGTCTATGCCATAGCAACAGGTACCACATTGAGCGCAGGTTTTTTCCTTCTTCCCGGGCTTGCTGCTCTTGAAGCTGGTCCGGCCATTGTTCTTGCATATCTTTTAGCAGTCATTCCAATAGTGCCTGCCATGTTCAGCATAATAGAGCTTGCCACAGCAATGCCAATGGCCGGGGGTGTCTATTATTTTCTGGACAGGACTCTTGGTCCACTTTTTGGAACAATAGGGGGTATGGGGACATGGCTGGCACTTATTTTAAAAGTATCTTTTGCTCTTGTGGGGATGGGGGCTTACCTGGCACTCTGTTTTCCTGATTTATCCATAAAACCCATTGCAATATTTCTTGCTCTTGCCCTTGGCGTATTAAATTTTTTTGGTACCCACAAAAGCGGAAAATTGCAGGTTGTAATGGTCTTTTCTCTTATAATAATACTTATATTCTTTGTGGCGGTGGGTATACCGAATATTGAGCCTGTAAATTTTCAGGGATTTTTTAACGCAGGATATTCATCGATTCTTTCCACTGCAGGGCTGGTCTGTATAAGTTATGTGGGAATTACAAATATAGCCAGTCTGTCTGAAGAAGTCGAGAATCCTGAAAAGAACCTTCCTGCAGGGGTTATCCTTTCAATATCAACTGCTTTTATAATATACGGACTCGGCACCTTTGTTATGGTGGGGACTCTGCCCCCGGGAGAGCTTGCAGGAAATTTTACTCCGGTTGCGGCCTCAGCAAAAACATTTTTTGGTGATTATGGCCTGATTATTGTGTCTGTGGCAGCCCTTCTTGCTTTTACTTCTGTTGCAAATGCCGGAATAATGAGTGCGTCCCGTTATCCCCTTGCCATGGGAAGGGATAAAATTTTATCCCCCCGCCTTGACAAACTCAGCAGATATGGTACGCCGCATCTTTCCTTAAGTATAACAGTCTGCGCAATTGTTATGATTCTGTTATTTCTTGATCCTGTAAAAATAGCAAAACTGGCCAGTGCTTTTCAGTTGCTGGTGTTTGCATTTATTTGCCTGGCAGTCATTGTCATGCGTGAAAGTAGAATAGAGTCCTATGATCCTGGCTACATGTCCCCTTTTTATCCATGGATGCAGATATTCGGTATTATTTTTCAGTTTATTTTTATTATTGCAATGGGGTCTGTAACAATATTATTTTCTTTTATTTTAATAATAGTTGGGGCTTGCTGGTATTTTTATTATGTAAGGAGAAGAGTTACCAGAAATGGTGCAATATATCATGTTTTTGAACGTCTTGGCCGATTTCGTTATGAGGGGCTTGATCGTGAGTTAAGGGGTATTTTAAAAGAAAAAGGTCTCCGTGAAGATGATCCCTTTGATGAAATTATAGCACGAAGTCATGTTATGGATATTGATCGTGACACAAAATTTGAAGATATTGTGCTCCGTGTAGCAGTACATTTATCCAAGGTTACAGGGATGGATAAAGAAAAAATAAGCAAGCAGTTTCTTGAAGGAACAAGAATCGGAGCTACCCCTGTAACCCATGGGATGGCTCTTCCCCACTTCAGGGCAGAGGGTATTCTTCAGGCAGAGATGGTGCTTGTGAGGGCTAAAAAAAAGATCGTTATATCTTTTAATAATCCCCTGAAGGATTTCCAGGAAGATGTTGCCAGGGTCAGTGGAATATTTTTTCTTGTCAGTCCTGAGGATAATCCCACCCAGCATCTTCGCATTCTTGCCCAACTTGCAGAGAGGGTAGATTCGGAAAATTTTTATACTCTCTGGCTCAGTGCAGAAAATGAAGATAAAATCAAAAAAATATTCCTGGCCGATAAATTATTTGTAACATTTTTTGTGCGGAATTACCTGCCAAGCGGCGTTATGATAGGCTCTCGCATTAAAGATCTTGGCTTTCCAGAGGGGTGCCTTGTTGCTGTGGTACATCGAAAACGGGAGACTATTTTTCCAAAGGGGAATACTGTTTTGCAGGATAATGATCGACTCACTGTAATTGGAAATTCAGAAGATCTTGACAAGGTTAAGAAGATTTATAAAACAGAATTTGAAATATGATAGTAACCAAACTAAAGCCGCAGTTATCAGTTATCAGTTGTCAGTTATCAGTTGTCAGTTGTCAACACTGGAGGTTATTTGGCAAAAAATGGATTCAGGAAACGAAAGAACTCTCAGCCAAATTCCTAAGGAAGATAATTTAATATCGATATGCTTTTACTGACAACTGACAACTGATACCATATAATGACTTTCTTGTTTTTAAGGTACTAAAATTGTTTTTTTCTGTTTGGTTACTATCATATTTTTCTATACGTTTAAGGAGCCTGCCATAAGATCACCCACGGCTTGAGAAAATTTTGCCGGGTTTAACACCTTGTTCCCTTCACTTATCAGGGCTATATCGAATAAAAGGCCGCTGTAATCCTTTAATACAGGATCTCCAGGATCTTTTTCAAAAAGGGCCTTCATCTTTTCCATGAGGGGATGATTCATGTTTATCTCAAGTACCCTTTTAATCTCCGGTGATTTTTGTCCGGTGGCCTTGACGATTTTTTCCATATATGCGCTCATGTCGTGGGTGTCGCCGGAAAGGCAGGATACAGATTCTTTTAAGCGGGTGGAAGGCTTGACTTCCTTGATATTATCCTGCAGTGTTACTTTTATAAAGTTGAACAAAGATGTATATTCATCTTTTTTAGTGTCGTCAACTTTGTCTAACTCAAGGTCTCCTTTTTCTGCGCTTTTTATTTTTTTCCCGTCATACTCAGTAAGAGCCTGGACAACCCATTCATCAATCGGGTCGGTCATCAGCAACACTTCAAAATCTTTCTCTTTTAAAAGCTCCAGGTGGGGGCTGTTCATCAATGCGGTGAGGTTTTCCCCTGTAATGTAATAGATCTCTTCCTGACCTTCCTGCATATTTTCCACATACTCTTTTAAAGAAATAAGCCTGCCGTCTGATTTGGTTGTTTTGTATCTTGCCAGCTCTGCAATTTTAGTCTTATTCTCAAAATCAGAATGGATACCGACCTTTAAAACCTGGCCAAAGTCATTATAAAATTTATCGTACGCCTCTTTTTCCATTGAATTTAAAAGGTCAAAAATCTTTTTCACAAGATTTCTTCTTATGTTTCTGATAAGGCTGTTTTGCTGCAGTATTTCACGGCTCACATTAAGGTCCAGATCAGGACAATCAACAACCCCCTTTACAAATTTAAGGTATTCAGGCATCAGCTCTTTACAGTCGTCCATTATAAAGACCCGGCGGCAATACAGGTGCATCCCGTGTTTTGCATCGGGATAATACATATCCAGCGGGGCATTGGATGGAATATATAAAAGAGCACTGTATTCTATTGTACCTTCAAGCTTTAAATGGAGGCGCTCGGCTGGAGGATTCCAGTCATGGCTTATATGCTTATAAAATTCTTCATATTCTTCATCTGTGATGTCGGTTTTGTTTTTAAGCCAGATAGCCTTCATTGAATTAAGGGTCTCTTCCCGGATTACTTTTTTTGTTGTTTCTCCGATGGGTTTCCCATCTTTATCCAGGAGCTGCTCTTCTTTAGGTAATGGCTCATCCTTTTCCACATCCATGACAATGGGATATCTAACAAAATCTGAATGTTTTTTTATAATCTGACGAATTGTCCATTCATCTGTAAAATCCTGATCATCTTTTTCCTTTTTTTTCAGATCGAGTATTATGGTCGTACCCCTTGTATCTTTTGGAACCTCTTCAATGGAATATGAACCGTCACCATGGGATTCCCACTTTATCCCCGTATCTGATCCGGCAGCCTTTGTGATGAGAGTTATTTTATCTGCGACCATAAATGCGCTGTAGAAACCTATGCCGAATTTACCTATCAGTTCAGGAGTCAGGGTGTCCTGATTTTTTGTAGCCGCAAGCGCTTCCAGGAAAGCGGCGGTTCCGCTTTTTGCAATGGTTCCGATGTTTTCCATGACTTCATCATGGGTCATTCCTATGCCGTTATCTGAAATTTCCAGGGTCTGTTTTATTCCATCAGGAGCAACTTTAATTTTAAACTGGGAGTCATCTCCGAGGATCTTAGAGTCTGTCTGAGCCTTGAAACGTAATTTGTCTATCGCGTCTGAAGAATTTGAAATCAGTTCCCTTAGAAAAATTTCCTGGTGGGAATACATGGAATTTATAATAAGTTTTAATAATTGTTGAATCTCTGTTTTAAACTGATGAGTTTCTTTTTTGTTTTCCATTTGCCATTATCTCCTGTGTGAGCATATCATGTTAATGCAGATTTTTAAAAAGTTACTTAAATAATAATTACACCTGTTAACCTTGTCAATGGCAGGCAATAAGAAAGATATGGAAGAGATACAGGGATCATTATTATATTATTACCTTGACAAACTGCAGCAGGGTTTCATATGAGTAAAGGATGGATAAAAACAGGCTTCTGTGACTCTATTTTTTTACTGAAACCGGGCTGTTTTTCAAATGCCGCAATTGGGATACTCTATATGAAAATTGTTCTTGTTTTCCCCCCTTTTTACCTGGATTCCATGTATAATTTACCCCCGTTGGGGCTGATTAACATTGCCACCATGGCCAAAAATCCGAACCGTGATATCATTATCCATGATTTTGCCCTGGCCATAAGGAATAAAAAAATAAAGATGAGCAGGACTATTTATGAGGATTGTGCAAAAATAGTCATTGGGGAGAATCCTGATCTTGTGGGATTTTCTGCGCAGTGTACAACCTATCCCGGGGTAATAAGGATTG
>JAUVKE010000215.1 GCA_030592105.1 Desulfobacteraceae bacterium | reverse complement strand
CAAAACAAAATTAAAATTCGAAACAGCTTTATATTAACGCCCATGGAGCAAGCGTATTCTTCACCAAGAAGAAAAGCATTCAAGGGTTTGCTCAAACAAAAGGCTAAAATCAGCAGTATCCCTCCGACAATGATCATAATATTAAGTTCCGCGCCTTTGAATCCGGAAAAGCTGCCGAGCTGCCACAAAGTAAAGCCTTTAACATTTTCAGCCTCGGCAAAGGCGATAATTACACTTGTAACAGCATGGCAAAGATACCCGATCATCAAACCTGCTATGAGCAGAGTCACCCCGCTTTTTACTTTGGAAGCGATGCTTACGATAATAAGCATCGCACCTCCGGCACCTACAAAGGCTGCCAGGGTAATAAGAAACGGGTTCAACCCCGGCATACCAAACCCCAGAGCAGTCAGCATTACAAGTGACACAACCAGAGTCGCTCCTGATGATATTCCCAGGATAAATGGCCCGACAATCGGGTTGCGAAAAAAAACCTGGAGCAGCAATCCGGCAACAGCGAGGTAAGCACCGCCCAGAATTGATGCCAGTGCCCTGGGAATTCTTATTTTCCAAACAATGAACCCTTCAGTTGTACCGGTAAAATCTTTAAAAATAATATTAAAAAAATCAGGCAGGCTTATATTCATTGAACCGGTGGTCATATTAATTCCACCGGCAGCAATCAAGAAAAAAAGCAGCAGCAAAAAAAAGAGATAGAGTCTGTTTTTATTATGAAAAACTATTTCCCGAGTCATATTATCCATTTGTTTCATCACTTTGCGGCAATTTTTTAAAAAATTTATAGTCAAACCCGTTAAAAAGTTCAGGGTGGAGCATGGCCGCTACTTCCATTATAATTTCATCCAGCTGGTCTGCAGATTGAGAATAATGTTTCAAGGGAGAAAATACTTTCCCTGAGTTTAAAGGCCTGATCTTGCCGACAAGGGGATTTATCCGTGCGATGGCAGCCATGGAGGTTGCTCCTGCTTCTGGAGAACGGTAAGTGATAAGGTAATCTGCATCCATTCCGCTGGAAATAAACTTTTCCAGTGTAATCTCAATTCAGGCTGCCCCTGAAATATCATCAAAAACATATTCACCGCCGGCATGGCGAATGATTTCCGCTACCCAGGAATTTCCAGGTTCAATCAAAACCCTTTTTTCAAAAATATCGCCCCAGATAACTCTTGGCCGCCGACTGACCGAAGCTGTTATTTGACTTATCTGATCCACGGTTTTATTAACCCGTGCAATGAATAGATCCGCTTCTTTTTCCCGGCCAAACAGATATGCCAGAAACCTTGTAAATTCCAGACGGGTATCGAGATTCATGGCAGTAGCAGATGTGGTTATAATGGCTGGAATTTCCAGTTCATTCAGCATCGGGATTGCAGCTCTGTCCCAGGTCAGAACAAGCTCTGGCGATATCTCCTTGATCTTCTCATAATCTACTGCGCCAGCCTCCCCTATATAAGTGATCCGACCATCTTCAATCCCCTTTTTGACTTCAGGTATTACCCAGTCTTCATATTCTGTGGTAACTCCTGCAAGTGTATCATCCAGAACACCCAGTACCTTCAGCATGGCAATATTATAGGCGGAATAGGCTATTACCCGTTTTACCGGCACTTGAATAATCTGGCTTTTATTATAACCCGCAGGAACTTTTTTCCCTCTTTGAACCAGTACAAATATGCTTCCGTCTCCATCTCTTATTTCATGAATGCCTTCACTTGTCTCTTTTACTGAAAACTCACCAAAAGATTGAAACGACGGGCTGCATCCTGAAAAAAGAAAAACCGTCACCAATGCCAAAAAGACTGTTGCAATTTTTTTATAAACGAGTACTATTTTCATTATTTTTCCCATTTAAATTTTGGTTTCCAGTTTAACAGTCAAGTTTTACTATGTTTTCAACCGGTAACCGTTAACTGTAAACCGTTACTAAATTTTATACCAGCGGTAAAGATACATCAGCATACCAAGCACAAACAAAAACATCCCGCAAAAGTAAAGATGAATGCCTGGATCATTGCGAATAATAAGGTTTACATATTTCTGTTTTTGCATACTTGTGGTTGATGCAGGGGCAAAGTTGTCTAAATGAATACTGTAACCTTTAAACCTGATTGGCCGGTTAACAGAAATAGTTTTTTCAATGGTAATCCCCTTTGCATCTGTCAATAATATTTCAGCTTCAGGATTTATTGCGCGATTCTGAAAAAAATCTAACCGCTGCCCTTTATAATATTCTATATTTAATTTATTCAGTTTTATTTTATATTCCGTACCAGAGATAAGTATGCTTTTTGCAGGAAGCAGAATATTGGCAGGCAGATTAACGGCAAAGAGATAGCTCACAAGATAACCTGCCAGGATAACGACAAAAGCATAATGAATAATGTGGGGCGCAAAATTTAATATAAACCTGCCCCGGCTTCGATAACAGGATCTGTTCCCCAAAAGGGTTATAACTTTATCGGTAGTGCATACAAAAGTATTGACCGCCAGTAAAAACAGCAAAAGTAAAAGTAAAAAAAACCAGGCGGTATATTGCAAATAATTTATTCCGTAAGTATCAAGCCAGGCTATCAGCCCTACATCGTTTAGTGGAATAAATATGTTGATATTAGATTCCAGGCTGATAAAACCGGCTGATAAATCGACAACCAGAAGCAGAAGCAGGGCAATTGTCAGATTAATGCTGCCAGCCATCTTCCATGCTATTTTTAAAAAATTAACCATTTTAAATCAGGTATCCTGAATATCCCCATTTCAGGGTAACAATTAAGAATAAAAACTAAAATTCCGCCGACACCGGCAAAAATAAGCCTCTTGTTCAGATTCCAGACCCGGCGCAGATAGAGATGTAAAAAGCAGGTATAATAAAACCAGGTGGCCATAGTGGTAGTAATTGCCGGATCTTCCCAAACCACAGGGCTGCCCCATCCAAGATACGACCAGATTCCGCCCGCAAACATGGAAATTGTCCAGAATACAAAGCCCCAGATTATCCACTTTACGGTTCCGGCATAACGTTCCAGATCATTCCCCTTTGTCTGCTTATTGGCAGAGATCAGTAACTGGAAGGCTTTAATGGCAGCAATAAAAAAGAGACTCCGGCCGATAACTCCGCTCACACAAAAAATATACGAAAAAATGGTCTTGGACATGATAAAAGGAAGGTAGTAGTCCTTGGGGAAAAAAAGCGCCGCAAGAGACAACAGGCAGATAAGCAGATGCAGCATGAATGACCACTGCTCACTTTTCAGCTTTGTCAGAAATAATATTACTCCAATGCAAAGCGGCAGCAGATACATCCCTGTATATAGGGGCAGCATTGGCCAGGCATGATAATACTTGCCAATACAGGCTAATAAATTCGCCGCAAGTCCAATACCCAAAAAAAACAGAGCTGCCTTTTTTTTCTGCATTATTGCAGGAGCAGAACTTACAACATAAAAAAATACGGCAATTTGAAAAATATTTTGAAAAATAAAAACCATCAATTACGCAAAAAAAAATCCCCGAACTGATATATTATATATCAATCCGGGGATTCCCTTTTTTATCCTTATGGATTCTGCCAGGTACTTCTGTCCGCAAAGTTTGGCTATATTACCAGGCAGGTCTTCTGACTTACGGATCATCCTAATAACCGCGCCTTCCCATCAAATTAAGACAGTGGCATTAATGCGGCGTTCGTCCCCGATTACAGCGACGGGCTCGCCTCCGATTTTAACGGAGTTCCCTTTTAATCTCTAAGAGTACCTGAGTTATAAAAAAAATATACTGAAACAGGCTGAAATGTCAAGAAAATAATTTGCTTTCAGCCATTATTCACGGTTATCAGCTTAGCATCAAGGCTTCGCCTTTATTTTTCAATCACCGTAAACGGTTACTACAGTTTGTATCAAGTGAATCGATACCATTTTATTATTGATGGTCTCGTAAAAAGTCGAATCTTGCCTCTGCGCTGTCATTCCCATGAAAATGGGAATGTTAATTGTTTTTATCGTTTTCTCAGCATTTTTTTATTCCTTTATAAGATAAACATTTCATCAATCTTTACCAAAATTGAAACTTTTCAGTTTGTCCCCGAGGCTTTTAAAGGTTTTTTTAATATCTTCCCCTTTAATGTCAGGAATCTTGAATGTTTTTGAACTGTCGGCTTTCTTTTTGGGCGTTACTTTGGCTGCAGCAGGAGCGGTTTCGGCCTCATCGGTTTCAGGCGCTCCCATACGACCAAAATCCATGCCCATGGCCGCTATCATATTGCCCACCTCTTTATACCCTTTGGGCAGTTTGAAATATTTTTTATCGGGGGCGCCTTTTTTAATATTTCTGATCTCCATCCCATGGCCGGTAGATCCTTCTGTTTTCAACGGCATTTGAAATTTGTCACTCTCCCATATGATCTGCGTGTCGGTGGTGGTCATCCCGTAAATTTTTATCGTGGTGGTCACCTTTTTTTTAACGCATTTATACCCGCTGATTTTTTCTTTTCCCAGTACTTTCACCAGTTCGGAATTTTTAAAATCTCTCGGGCCCATACCTTCCTCATCCCGGTTGGTCTTGTAATACAATTTTTTGGTATGATTGAATATGTAGTGCTCTTGTTTGTTCGTAAAACTGAAAAAAGTCAGGTCCTGTTTCGGCATGCCTTTCTGACTGCCTGCCATGGGCATACCGTCCACCCTAAAGGCATCCGGTGTGATATATAGCTTTGAGGTACTCAGTAATATCCCTTTAGGAGAAATCATAACCTGATCGGCTGTAAAAT
>JAUVKE010000338.1 GCA_030592105.1 Desulfobacteraceae bacterium | reverse complement strand
AGGGATAGAATGTCCCTGCCCTAATAACCCGAAGGCGTTTGCAGAGCTTGAACAAGGTTATTTAGGAGAAGATTTTGAGTTTGATCAAGAAACTCAGCTGTTTATTAAAAGACGTTCCCAGTGATGCTATAGACCAAAATCCCACGAACAATTATTTTTATATTTTTTACCATCGGTAAAATCCGAAAAGGATTAACCAAACTCCCTGAATCAAAGAATAAAGAAAGATTGAGAGATTGGCTCAATACCCTGTAAAAAATCAGCCTGGATCATGTTCGCGGAACATTTTTTGTTTATTTTTTCTTGCTTTTTGTATGGCCTTTTTTCTGGAAATTTTATCTTTTTTATTCTTTTTATCTTCAGATTTTTTTTCTTCAAATTGATTAAGATCGTTTAAAAAGTTATCTGATTTTTTTGGTTTTTCAGGTTTTGTTATTTTTTTACGGGCCGGTTTTGGTTTTTCCTTTGGTAAGCGGGGGGCTGTAAAGCCATCCGGGGGGATGTAATCTGTTTCGTAAAGGGTTTCTCCAACCTGAAAAAATTCTATACCCTGTTCAATATTTTTTTGTACGTTAATTGTAAGTATAATCGGTTTTGGGTCTGTACGTTTTCCGATTCTTTCTGCCATATCTTTGTCTGAGGAGAGTATAACCCGAAAATGACTGGAGGGAGATATTCCCTTGTCTAAAACAAAGGTATAAGCTTTTCTTCTGATACATGTAAAAAGAAGCTTTGGGGGTGTCTCTATTTTTTTTTGAACAGGGAGACTGTCAAGGCATTTGGCGCGTATTCGGTTATCGATAATTTCCATGGGAGGATCTTTTAAACTGGCAAGGATTTCATCTAAATTTTTTATGCGGATATGTTTCCATCCCTCTTCTTCATTTATCCCTTTTAAAAAATCCTTGATTTTGATGAATCCCTCCATGTCAGGGATCAGCCCAAATTTATCAGGTCTTTGTCCTAGAACATAGGTCAAAAATTTCGCCAGTTTTTTTATATTTGTTTCATAGTTGTTTTTTTTTGTCATTTTAATTTCAATTTTCTACGATATAAAAGGGGCTGCGGCCGTAACAGCCCCCATCGTTTTTTGCTGAAAATCACGGAGGTTAGGTGTCGCTGTTTATTGCTCTGGGTTGAAGCATATTCTCAGGGATGAGCAGCCTTTCGACCTTATCAGCAGGTAATAGATTTTTTTCAATAACAAGTTCTTTAATGCTTTTATTTGTGGCCAGTGCCTCCATTGCCAGTTCCCCGCATTTTTCATAGCCCAATTCAGGGCTCAGGGTTGTGACAATACCTATACTGTTTTCCACGAGTTTCCTGCAGTGGTCCTTGTTTGCAGTAATCCCGTCAATGCAGCGATCTTTTAAGGTCGCCATTCCGTTTTTAAGCATTTCAACGGACTCAAACAGGCTTTGGGCAATAACCGGTTCCATAACATTTAATTCAAGTTGCCCTGCTTCAGATGCCATTGTTACGGTTAAATCATTTCCTATTACTTTGTATGCAATCTGGTTTACAACTTCAGGGATTACAGGGTTTACCTTGCCGGGCATCATTGAAGATCCGGGCTGCATTTTCGGCAGGTTTATTTCATTTATCCCTGTTCGCGGGCCGGATGAAAGGAGGCGGAGATCATTACATATTCTTGAAAGTTTTATTGCCAGCCTTTTTAATACTGAGGAGTATGTTACAAAAGAGCCTGTGTCCTGGGTAGCGGCAATGAGATTTGAATCAAGAATTACATCCATCCCCGATATTTCCCGCAAATGAGCTATAGCCCGTTCCTTGTATTCAATGTATGTGTTGATTCCGGTCCCGATTGCAGTTCCACCGATATTTAGTCTTAGCAATAATTTTGAACTCATTTTTATTCGCTCCACCTCTGCTTCAAGGGCAACTGCATATGCCTCAAATTCCTGTCCCAGTGTCATGGGCACCGCATCCTGGAGTTGCGTGCGCCCCATTTTAATAACATTGGCAAATTCCACACCCTTTTTTCTAAAGGATGATATCAGGCGATATAACGCTTCCATCATATGTGAGTTGGTGTTTATCAATGCGATTTTTATGGCGCTGGGGTAAACGTCGTTGGTGGATTGGGATAAATTTACATGGTTATTTGGGTGGCAATACTCGTATGCTCCTTTTTCATGCTCTAAAATTTCAAGGGCCCTGTTTGCGATAACCTCATTTGCATTCATGTTAGTCGATGTACCGGCACCACCTTGCATTAAATCAACAACAAAATTCGAATGGAGTTTGCCGGATATTATTTCTTTGCATGTCTGGACAATGGCATCGGCAATATGTTTTGGAAGTAAGTCCAAATCATAATTGGCTTTTGCAGCAGCCATTTTGATCATTGCCATTGCTTCGATAAGTTCAGGGACATGTGAAATTGAAATTCCGCTTATGTAAAAATTTTCCAGGGCCCGCAGGGTTTGAACCCCAAAATAATATTCCGATGGAATTTCTTTATCCCCCAGAAAATCATGTTCATTTCTGGTTTTACCTGTGAAATAGCTGGAAGCAATGTTTGCGGCCTTAACGCTGTTCATGCGCACACGGCGGGATAGAACCCTGGTGATTCCCATCAGCAGTCTACCTGTGGTTACAGGGTAAAGGCTATAAAATTTCGAAACAGAATCTTTGTTTACAAGCATCAGGGTTGTTTTTTTTAATACCCTGGCAGATAGTGTGTGGGGAAGGTTTTCTATTAATGCGCCTTCCCCCATGATTTCATGCTTGCCAATTACCTTAACACGCTTTTCATTGCCAAAAGCATTCTTTTTAAAGAGTTCCACGCTCCCTTCCAGAATAAGGTAGAGATATTTTCTCGGCATATTTTCGGTGAAAATAAATTCAGGGGGTTCCAGTGTGGTAATTTCTGCGTTTTCAATCCAAAAATCTTTTTCTTTTTCGTTTAGTTGCTCAGTGAGGTTAATTGAGGATAAAACCTTTTTGATTGTTGCTTTGTCCATAAATACCTCCGGGTAAGATTTGGGTTAAATAATTAATAGTATTTTTTCCGTCACAGCTTGGGATCGATTTGAGATAAAAGAAAAATTTTATATGGCAGGGCGGGTAAATATTATCGATTGTTATTTGAAAGATCTATTTGGAGATTAAACAATGAACTTTATTATTAAGTCTATTATCTGATTTAAGTGGGTTTGGTCAAGCCGTATTTATTGTATATTTTGATATACATATGATATGAATAGTTACCAAAAATCGTAATTATTCAGTATCGCTGATTTAAGATAGGCAGCAGGTATGATCTGATTAAAACTTTGAAATTGTTT
>JAUVKE010000095.1 GCA_030592105.1 Desulfobacteraceae bacterium | reverse complement strand
TTAGGGACTTTACTGAAAATATTCTACCCTCTATAAATAAAACTCATCTGTCAATATTTCGACCTGTAGGATTAGCCATTAGCGGTTAGCTTTTGGATAAAACACCTTATTTTCAATGCTACGGCTAATGGCTATTAGCTAACCGCACAGGTCGCAATATTTTGATTTTTTGTAGAAATGGGTAGTTTTATTTCAGGGAATTCCCTTATTACTTACAGGCATTGAAAAAACAGCATCCATTTTCAAAATTTTAATCAGACACAATTTTTGTTCAATTTATATAATTTCCGATCCTAAACAGCAAAAAGAATAAGGGGAAAATTGGTGTATGCAGGCATAGATATAGGATCTTTCACAACTAAAGCCGTGTTGATAAATAATGAAAAAATTATTGGGTATAAAATTATTAAAACCGGTTCAGATCCTAAACAGGCAGGGGAAATAGTCTTTGATAAAGTGATTGCTGAAGCAGGCTGCGAAAAAAGAGAGGTAAAATATATAGTCGCCACAGGTTACGGCAGGGTCTCATTATCTTTTGCAGGTCACGCAGTTACAGAACTCACCTGTCATGCCAGGGGGGTGCGTCATCTTGATCCGGGAATCGATTTTATTATTGATATTGGAGGACAAGACAGTAAAACGATTAAACTTGGTAAAAACGGGAACGTAGCCGATTTTGTCATGAACGACCGGTGTGCTGCAGGAACAGGGCGGTTTTTGACCATGATGGCACAGGCCATGGAGATTGATATGAAAAAATTTAGCGAGCTTTCAATCTCTTCCCAAAAACCTTGTCCCATTAACAGTACCTGTATTGTTTTTGCCGAATCAGAAGTTATTTCCCTTCTGGCATCTGGGGAAGCAAAAGAAGATATCGCAGCGGGTCTTATTCAGAGTATAGCTAAGAGGGTAGGGAACATGGCTAAACGTATAGGTACAAACCAAAACATCGCTTTTGTTGGAGGGGGTGCCAAAAATTTGGGTTTAAGAAAAGCTCTTGAAGAAACTTTAAAAATTAATTTTATACCAATTAAAATAGAGCCCCAAATAACAGGCGCGTTAGGCGCTGCTGTTTTAGCGTGCGAGCAATATGGAAGGTGAAAAAACATTATGGAGCTGAAAACAGATAAAAATATCGGCGAAGTAAAAACCGATTTTGTCATGGAACTGGAAATAGCCAAAGATAGCGGAATGAAAGTCGTGGGATCCATGTGTTCTTATTTCCCCCGAGAAATAGTGCTGGCTGCAGGGGCCATTCCCGTTGGGTTGTGCGGTACAACAGAGGGGCCGATCGAGGCGGCCGAAGTTGTACTTCCAGCAGATCAATGTCCCATGGTAAAGGCAACCTATGGTCGTGCCTTGAATAATACCTGTCCGATTTTTCCCCTTGCTGATTGTCTGGTTGGGGAAACAACCTGTGACGGCAGGAAAAAGATGTATGAATTGCTGGCAAGGGAAAAACCTATGCATGTTATGGAGCTTCCGCAAAAGCCGGAAGAGAGGGAGGCTCTGGTTCACTGGACAGCAGAGGTGCACAAGCTCAAAAGTTTTATCGAAGATCAACTTGCCGTAAAAATAACGGATGAAGCTTTAAAAAAAGCCATCAAGCATATGAACCGGGAACGTTTTTTGTTAAAAGAAATTCATAACTGCCGGAAGTCACATCCGGTTCCGGTTATGGGCCTTGATCTTGTGGGATTGACTACAAAAATGGGGTATTGCGTTGATAGAAAGGGGTATGTGAACCGGCTTGAATCACTTCTTGCAGAACTTAAAGGGCGGATTAAAGAAGAAAAATTTGCATGTTCAGTCGACAGGCCAAGAATTTTGTGGACAGGTCTGGGGAACAGCCTGGGATGCGACAAAGTATTAAGACTGGTTGAGGAATGCGGCGGTGTTGTGGTTTGTCAGGAAGGATGTGGTGGCGTTACCCGTCTGGACGATATGATCGATCTGGATAAGGAACCTCTCGGGGCTATTGCGGAAAGATACCTGAAAGTTACATGTTCTTGCATGTCACCTAACAACACGAGATTTGAGCAAATTGACCGGTTGATTTCAGAATATAATATCCAGGGGGTAATAGATTTAACCTGGCAGTCCTGCCATACATTTAATATTGAGTCATATCGGGTTAGAGAAGTCGTTAATGGGAAGCATGGTCTGCCGTTCCTGCACATTATAACCGATTTTTCCCAGTCGGACGTGGGTCAGCTCAGGGTTCGCATTGAGGGATTCCTGGAGCAGATCACCCTGGGTGAAAAACCATGTGTCTGATTGATGCGCAACATGTTAAAAAAATTTTTTCAAAGGGTAAAGATAAAAATATCGTAGCAATTGATGATTTCAGCCTGAAAGTAAAAGATAAGGAATTTGTTACAATTATTGGCCCCAGCGGCTGTGGAAAATCGACATTTCTCCTTTTGGTTGCAGGGCTGGAATCGGCTACAAGTGGCAAAATCCTTATTGATGAACAGCCGATTAACGGGCCTGATCCGCAAAGATCCATTGTATTTCAGGAATATCTTCTTTTCCCCTGGAAAACCGTTAGGGGAAACGTGGAATTTGGGCCGGAGGTTAGAGAAATATGTAAAAAAAAGCGTCATGAAATTGCTTCGCAATATATTAAACTGGTGGGACTGGAAGGATTTGAAAATCGTTATCCCCATGAGTTAAGCGGTGGAATGAAACAGCGGGTGGCAATTGCCAGAGCGCTGGCCAATGAACCCAAAGTGATCTTGATGGATGAACCTTTCGGGGCCCTTGATGCATTAACAAGGGAAATTCTTCAGATAAAACTATTGCAAATATGGCAAAAGGCAAAATGTACAGTCCTTTTTGTAACGCACAGCATCAGCGAAGCAATATATTTGTCTGATAAAGTTGTGGTTATGAGCAAAAGGCCGGGAAGAATTAAAGAAAAAGTTGTTATAGATCTATACAGGCCGAGAAAAAGAGAGGTATTTACTTTGCCTGAATTTAAAAATTACGAAGATCGCCTAAAGAGATTGGTATGGGAAGAGTTTGAAGAAAACAGGCTATGAATTTTAATTATAAAAAATTTTTGTCTCCAGTTTTTGTTTTTGCTGTTTGTGAAATAATCGGCAGGTTCGGCTGGATCGATCCATTTTTTTTTCCTCCACCCTCCAGCATGCTTAAGTCCCTTTACTCCATGACAGTTTCAGGTGAAATATTTCCGCATATTGCCATAAGTCTTATCCGTGCACTCACCGGGTATTTACTTGCCGCGGTTTTCGGTCTCATCGTGGGACTTCTGGTTGCCTGGTCAAGAATTGTAGAAAATATTGCAGATCCTCTCATTGAGCTGATACGGCCGGTTTCCACTTTTGCCCTTGTTCCTGTGATGTTCGTATGGTTTGGCATAGGAAACGGCTCCAAGATCGCCATTATATTCAAAGCCTGTTTTTTCCCGATCGTGCTCAACACCATAGCCGGCATAAAGGGGGTGGACGCAAGACTGATTCAGGCCGCGAGATCTCTGGGAGCAAACGGGTATCAGTTGTGGATAAAGGTGTTAATTCCAGCAGCGCTTCCCATGATTATTACCGGTATGCGGATTTCCACAGCTATGGCAATGCTGTCCATTATAGGCGTTGAAATGCTGGCCGGAGATTCGGGTATCGGTTTTCTGGTGATAGATGCACAAAGAACATTTGCAACCGACAGAATGTTTGCAGGAATCATTATTATTTCGCTTATCGGTTTTACCCTCGATCGGATCGCCAGGTTCATTCAGGGCCGTATTCTGGTATGGCATAAGGAAACATCGCTGGCAGGGGAAGGTAATTAGATAATATGAGTATGAAAAAAGTACAACCGGAATTGATAGAATTTTTATTGACAGGAATAACCATTATTTTGGTCGGATTAACATCAGCCGGAAAAACCCTCGCCGGAATTGAATCTTTGCCTGTAATGAAGGTTAGTTACAGCCGAAGCATCGACGATCTTCCTCTTTATGTTTGTCTTGAGGAAGGTTTCTGGGAAAAGGAGGGATTGAAGGTAAAACTGGTTCGACTGGTTGGTGAAACTCATATTATTGCGTCGGCCATGCACGGCGATATTCAGGCCGGCCACATGGATCTTTCTTCCGCGTGTCATGCCGCATTAAGGAATATTCCGGTTAAAATCGTAACATGGCTCGGCAGAGCTCATTTGGGGACGCGGTGCGGTCTTCATGCGGATGCCAGGAGCCGTATATTTAATGTGGCGGATTTAAAAGGAAAAAAGATAGCCACAAGCGGTTCAATCAGCACCGAGATGTTTTTATTTAAAGCCCTGGCCACAGCAGGCTTAACCTTTGATGATATCAAGGCTGTCCGGGGAATTAAGCTGGATGAAGCTATGAAACATGAGGCCGCCTTAAAATCAAAAGGAGTCGATGTCATTGTTGCCTGAGATCCCACTGCCACCATGCTGGAGATGCATGGTTCAAGCCGATTGCTTTTTTCTTTTAACGACGCAATCCCGGGATTTATTTTCAGCGGTCTGTTTTTTACAGATAAGTATTTAAAAGAAAAACCGGAAAATGTCAGAGCTTTTCTTCGCGGACTTATTAAGTCATTTGACTATATTAAAAAGAATGAAAAAAAAGCCAGGCAACTAATTCCAAAATATTGCGGGGTGGGGCTCGATGTGGCCATGAAGTCGGCGCTTAGGCAACTAGGAGATGGGAGGGAGCCGGTGGAGCAGATTTATAAACAGCAAGAGCTGATGATTCAAAACGGTCGTCTTCCCAAAAAGGTTTTCGTAGAAAGGTTTGTCGATTACAGTTTTTTGCCCAGGTAAAAAATTTAAGTGTAAAAGAAAGGAGATTTTATTTATGAAAGTGTTTTTATCTTTATTATTGGCGATCTCCCTTTTGGGACAGGGGGTTGCCTATTCACAGGGAGAAGATGAAAATTGCCCTGATTGTCCGCCTAAAATCCATGAGCCGATAAAGCTGGGTGATATATTTGTTACCGCATTTCACGGAGGCGCTGTAACCATAACTCCCACCAGGACTATAATCGATATTGAAAAATTTAATAAAAGCGGTTCCGTTGATCGCGTTGAAGACATTTTGATGCATCTTGCCGGTATTGATGTAATGCGGGGATCAACAGGGGCTGATCCCCAGCAGATGGTAATGATGAGAGGGTTTGACGACAGCAGGTTTACCATTGCCATTGACGGAAGGACCATAACCGCCCCCACAGCAGGGGCCGACACTTATGTTGACTGGTCAAGCCTTACCACCGGGGATGTTGAAAAAATTGAAATCATAAGGGGCGCGGCTTCGGCTCTTTATGAAAACTCCCAGGGGGGTGTAATTAATATTATCACAAAAAAAGGAGGAAAAAGAGATACTCTAACACCAAAAATCATACTTAAATCCAATTATTCAAGCTATGACACCTATACTGGACGAATATCCATGGACGGCGGTATAGGGAGGCTGGGGTATTTTTTAAATTATGGCTATAAGGATTCAGATGGTTATCTTAAAAACAACAGTTACAATGGAAATGATTATTCCTCCAGACTCACCTGGGATTTGCCGACCGAGGGAAATTTAACACTATCCGCCAAAGGCTCTGATTTGAATATGGGCTATCCGGTTGTTAATGATCCTTCCAGGTTAGATTATGACTCGGATTATTCCCGTGTTTATGAAGATGCGGATATGATCAGAAAATATAGAAATATTTCTTATCCAGGAGGGGATTCTTATAAGAAAAAAAGAACATCCCATCTTGATTTATTCTTTCAACAGCCCATAAATAAAACAACTTTAACGGTTCAACTGTTTCAAACCAGAGGAGATGAAGACAGCTATTCCTATGAACTTCAAGCAGATGGAACTCTGAAGCAAAAGTACAGCGGAGGGGAGGCTCGGGAAGAAAAACATTGGGGAGGTAAAATTTGGTACCAATTGAACCTGTGGGAAAACAACGCTCTTATCATAGGATATGATCAAAGACGTATGGAAGTAAAAAGTATGAAAGATACGTGGCGGATGCATGCCGGATATTTTGAAGATACATGGGGGGTAACACCAAAAATATCAATAATTTCAGGTTTAAGGTATATTTATGCAAGGGAATTGACTTATGCTTATGCTGACCCGGGAACCAGCACAAAATACAGGCACAAAATTAAAACCAGGCTTTTTTTGCCCAAATCAACCATTAGCTACAAGTTTAATCCTGGTACACAGATTTTTGTTTCAGTAAATAGAGATTATCGTATACCGGGCTGCTGAGACAGACCTGCATGGGCCAGTTTTGGCTCTTCAGGAGATCAAGGCGGCAGTCTTAAAACAGAAACAAGCTGGCATTATGATGCTGGCATTTATCACAGTTTTACAAAGAATATAGATACCCGTTTATCCGCTTATTATGTTGATATCAAAAATTACACTGTAGCTAATTCCAGTGGGATTTATTATTCAGGCAGTTATGCCTATAATATAGAAAGAGCCGAATTTTACGGCTTTGAGTGGGAATTTAACAGCACGTTTTTTAACAGGGTGACCATTTTTGGAAATTATTCATATAGAGAAATGGAGTATGACAAAAATGACCTGCCGGATGCCATTTTGCTGGATCTTCCTCCAAAACATAAGGCAAATCTCGGGATCCGATACCGAATGTCTGATAATATGTTAATAACATCTGATCTGAGGATGATGGGAGAGCGTAAAAGCGAAGCCGGTTATACCTTAAGTGGATACACGACCTGTGATGTGGGAATTGAGTATTCATTCCTTAAAAATACAAAGGTTATGCTATATGGCAATAACATTTTCGGGGAAAGTTATCAGGAAATATATGGCTATCCCATGCCGGATCAAACAGTCGGCGTTAATATTACTTTGAGCTTCTTTTAGTCTATTGACGGTCAAACTTAGAACCAACCTTGTATTGTTTAACTGCTTGTATGTATAAATTTCATTTTTCCCGGAAAAAGTGAATGTTAACTCAAGGAGAATCATGCAAACTGTAAATATTTACAAAAAACCATCCAACCGGCTTTTGCAGATCCTGGTCGGCATATCTTTATGTATCCACGGGGTTGTTTTTATGCATATTTCCGGTCTTTATAACTCAAAAACAATTACATATATCGAGTTTATGCTGCAAGATGTTTCCAAACCATTTACAAGGAATATTCCCAGGGCGGCTCCCAGGCCAAAGATTCCTGAAAAGTTTGATGATATAAAAAAAATAAGGATTACACCTCAGCAAATGCCTCGGTTCAAACCTATGGAATTTGATCCTCTGGAAAGCGACCTGTTGGATGGGCCCATGGAAAAAATAGACCTGCCGGCTATCCCGTCTGTTCCCGGAATTAAACATGTTGCATATAATGTCGGCGAAATAGCGGATACTGCGGATGAATTCACAACCCCAAGAAACTATCTTGATATGGTGATGTTCAGGATCGAAACCCATAAAAAGTATCCGAATACTGCAAAAACCAGTCATATTGAGGGGCGTGTGACAATCAGTTTTATTATTATGCGTCAGGGAAATATCAGCAAGCTGAATATTGTAAAATCATCCAGCCATCAAAGTCTTGATAAAGCAGCGCTTCAGGCTGTCAAGGATGCCGCTCCTTTTCCCAGCCCCCCTCCACGTTTTTTTGCAAGTGATATTCCTCTGGAACTGAATATAGTTTTTGAAATTACTTAAATTTGATTATGTCAAAAGATTGTTTGCAGACAGTTGATTCATAGCTTTAAATAATTTTAATCAATCGCAAAATTGAAAAATTTTTTTGATTTTCAAAGAAAGGGAAATCAAAAGGCGGCATCAGCAACTCAACGACTATAGATTTGGGTAATATACATTTTGGCAAGGTTCCTCTCTTTGATTGTTTTAGTTGAATAATACATGTCATAGACAGTGAACCTTGCCAATATTTATAATTATTTCAATTAGTTAAATCATTGATTCTTTAAAAAATCTACTCAGAAGTTGAGTTATAATAAAAAATTTGATGCTGCCTCACCATCTTCTAAGGCATCAAGAATTTCATCAACAGCATCTTCGCTTTCTATTTTGCCATACCAGTAATTTTCTGGATATATTACCATGACAGGGCCGTTGTCACACTGTTTCATACACCCTGTGCTTGTCAGTAATGCATCCATACCCCTGTCTAATATTTCATTTTCAATATACGGCAATAAGTCTGTTGATCCTTTTTTATTGCACATCCCTTTTATCTCGCCGGATGCTCTGAAACTTGAACAGACAAAAATATGATGTTTCGGTTTTTCCATTTTATATTCCTCCTGAATTTTAATATAAAAAATAATTTGACATAAAAAACATTGGGCGAACACACAGGTTTGCCCCTACATACACCCCATCCCCGTGCCTTCGCACGGCCGGTTGCATGCATCGACATCCCGCCTGACCATGTAGTTCATGCTGTAGCCTTCAAACACAGCTTCAACAGCCTCATCTATCATCCCGTCCAGTTCGAGGATGTCTATGCCTTTTTTTGAAATAACCTCCCTTGGATTATTACCGATCGCGTGTGCAAGAAGAGCACGGCAGTCGT
>JAUVKE010000227.1 GCA_030592105.1 Desulfobacteraceae bacterium | reverse complement strand
TAGCTCAATTCTAACATCTGGCCGTATGAAATTTATTAGCTGAGCACTTATTCTTTCCTTATATATATAACTGATTTTAAGCAAATGAAACTTTAGCTGTTAAGCTTAGGATCATTCGATTTTTCTGACTGCCTGTAAGAATCCTTTTTTACTTATACCCCACGCATGTTAAGCATCTCTATTAAAAAGAGATCACCCAATGTTTTATGTTGACAAATATAAAAGTTAGGTTCATATAACATATATAATGTATAAAAAATTATCAAGGCTGATAAATATCATTAGGAGGAAATAAAATAGATGGCTATCATAAATTTGCGGGAAATGAAAAAAAATGACACCGGAACAGTGTCGGCTATAAAGACTAAAGGTGAACTGGGCCGAAGAATTCGTGATATGGGTATTGTTCCAGGGACTCAGGTCAAAATACAGGGGAGGGCGCCCCTGCGTGATCCTGTAGCTTTGCGTCTCATGGGCTTTACCCTCACCCTTCGAAACAGTGAAGCAGATTATATAGAGATAGAGGTATAGTAAAGATGGATGAAATAATCGCCTTAGCCGGGAATCCAAATTCCGGAAAGACCACCCTCTTTAATGAACTGACCGGGGCAAGGCAGCATGTGGGTAATTATCCCGGAGTCACTGTCGAAAAAAAAAAGGGAACTTATAATAATAATGGGAATAGATTTAACATTGTTGATTTGCCGGGGACTTATTCCCTCACTGCTTATTCCCTGGAAGAAGTAGTTGCAAGGAATTTTCTGGTTAATGAAAAGCCGGGTATGGTTATTAACATTGTTGATGCTTCAAATCTCCAACGTAATCTTTACCTTTCCCTTCAGTTTATGGAGATGGGTATCCCCCTGTGTATCGCTCTGAACATGGTTGACGTGGCCAAAACCCGTGGAATTGATATAAATATTGTAAAACTTTCCGAGCTGTTAGGGGTTCCTGTAATACCTACAATCGCCCGGAGGGGGGTGGGAAAGCAGGAGCTTATGGAAGCTGTTGCCGATAATATTAAAAAAAAAAGTCCCTGATTTTGCCATATCCTATGGGAACGATATTAATGATGCACTTGCTGAAATTGAAAAAAAAATAGAGTTAAATGATTTTTTAAATAAAAGATATACTCCCAGGTGGACAGCTTTAAAGTATCTGGAAAGTGATAAACAGATCATAGAACTTGGACAAAAGGAAAATCTTGCTTTTTCAAAAGAGATCGAAGAGATTGTAGATAAAGTATCTGTTCATCTGGAAAAAACCCTTGATACTTACCCTGAAGCTGTTATTGCTGATCACCGTTACGGATATATAAAATCGATTATGAAACAAGGGGTTTTAAAGTATGATTCTGATATTGACAGGCTGCACACATCAGATAAAATTGACCAGGTTGTAACAAACCGTTTTCTTGGTCCAATAATCATGATCGGGGTTATCCTGGCACTTTATCAGTTTACATTTAATTACAGTGAAATGCCGGTGGGCTGGTTTGAAATTTTTTTTGGCTGGCTTGGAGAATTTGCCCAGGGGCATCTGCCGGATGGTCACTTGAAATCCCTTGTTGTATCGGGTGTTATCGACGGTGTTGGCGGTGTTCTAGGGTTTGTCCCACTTATTATGTTTATGTTTTTCGGAATTTCTATTTTGGAAGATTCCGGTTATCTGGCACGTGTGGCCTATATGCTCGACAGGGTATTTAGAGCCTTTGGACTACACGGCAGCTCTGTGATGCCCTTTATTGTATCCGGCGGTATTGCCGGGGGGTGTGCGGTTCCAGGAGTTATGGCAACCCGGACAATTAAATCACCAAAAGAAAGGCTTGCAACCCTTTTGACTGTACCTTTTATGAACTGCGGAGCCAAGCTTCCAGTTTTTGCTCTTTTAATTGCTGCATTTTTTTCTGCACACAAGGCCTTTCTTATGGTTATTATCACAGCGATTTCCTGGCTGGGGGCTCTGCTTGCTGCCAAACTTTTACGAAGCACTATTATAAAGGAAGACTCAACCCCTTTTGTCATGGAGCTTCCCCCCTATCGTTTTCCCACTTTCAAAGGTATTTTCATGCATACCTGGGAAAGGACCTGGCAGTATATTAAAAAAGCCGGAACCGTTATTCTGGCAATTTCAATTGTGCTGTGGGCAATGATGACTTTCCCCGGCCTTCCTGAATCAGATGTGAAGAGGTTTGAAGAAAAAAGAGAAGCTCTCATGGCTTCGGCTCCTTTGATTGCGGCTGAAATTCCCCAAACTTTGGAATTAAAGGAGCGGCTATTAGAAATAGATGTTCAGGAGACCGAGGCAGGCCTGAAAAATTCAATTGCTGGGAGTCTTGGAAGAAGCTTTGAACCCCTGACACGTCTGGCCGGTTTTGACTGGCGTACCAATATTGCTCTTCTTGGAGGCTTTGCTGCAAAAGAGGTGGTTGTATCAACACTGGGAACTGCATATTCCCTTGGGCAAGTTGATCCGGAAGATACAGATTCGCTTTCAGAAACACTTGCAAAAAGTCCTGTATGGAGTCCCCTTGTAGCTTTTAGCCTGATTATTTTTACTATATTTTATGCGCCCTGTTTTGTTACTGTGATCTGTATCGTGCGGGAGTCCGGTTCATGGAAATGGGGAGCATTTTCCATGATTTTTAATACAGGCCTGGCTTTTGGCCTGTCAGTACTTGTTTTTCAGGTTGGTTCTTTACTAGGGTATTAAGGAGATAAAATATGGAAATATTAATAGTAATCCTCGTAGTCGGGGTGGCTGTTTTTTATGCTGTTAAAAATTTTATTAAAAAATACAAGGCTGGCTCCTGCTGCGGCTCTGACTGTTCATGCAGCATGAATGATAAAAAATGTCAGGATTTAAATGATAAGGGCTGACATTGGATATAAGTAACTATTTGGCTGATCTGTAAGCAATAGGTATAATCTGATTAAACCTGTTGCATGTCTTAAATCAGCGACGTTGATAGATGTTCATATAAATAATTTCAGAGCCTGGCCGAATTTCAGCAATAGACTGAGCTATAATAAAATTTAAAAACCTCTGAAACTCGCTGCGCTCAAACAGCCAGAGTTTTTTAAATTTCACCATAGCTCAGTTTCGCCATCTGGCTTTATGAAATTTATTATCTGAACATCTATAGTTACGGATATAATTTATTTATTCCTGACAGATGAGTTTAATTTGTAGATAAACGCCAGTACTTCTGCAACTGCACGGTAGAGTTCAGGGGGAATTTCAGTATTTAATTCAAGGGCTTCAAGAACCTGAACCAGTCCCTGGTCTTTATAAAGGGGGATTTTGTTTTGCTTTGCCAGCGTTATAATTTTATCCGCAACATGGCCTTTCCCTTTTGCCGTTACTTTGGGGGCATTGTTCTGATTTTTATCATACTTCAATGCCACAGCTGTTTTTGACTCAGATTTTTTCAAACTGTTATATTCACCTTTCTGCTGACTGTTTCATATGCTTCTGTATTAGATTGAACATATTCCTCTGTATCAAATTGAGCAATTTTTTCTTCGGAAATCAGAACATTTAGATTTAATGCTTTGAAAAAAGGGGCTATTTGCTGGTGCACATTATTTATGTTTTCCTCAAAATATTGTTTAACAGCTTCGTCCTGGACAAAGAATGTAAGACTTAAACTATTATTGATTTTGTGAAAAAGAAAATCGGTTCTGATATTTCCTATCCTGTCCATTTCAAGAAGGAGAGAAATTTTAAAATCTTCCTTTGTTTTTTCCCCCTTTTTTTCAGGATAGTAAATTTTTAGAGTCGCTCTTTTAAAATTTTCCGTTAAAGGAAGGTCATATACAAAAGCATGAAAATTTTCTGGAGTTGAGGGGGCTTCAGTCGATTTGTCTTGATAGGAAGCGATATTTGAATCAAGCCTGTTTAGCGTATATTTAACTCTTTCAAAGGTTTTTATATTAAAAAATTTGAGCAGCAGATCCTGATTCTTTTTATTTACAAAAAAATCTTTTAATATGAATAGATCCGGAGATATTTTTTTTAATATAACATCTTTGATCGGGTCATTCTTTACGCTTTCTTTATCTGTTACCGTTTTTGAGGCCTCCATAAATTTTAAAAGGGCTTCAGAAACATTTTTTTCAACTTTTATATTCGCTTTTTTCATAAAATCTTTTAAATGTATCCTCAGCTCCTTGATATTTTTGTTGATTTCAGAGTGGAATACTTCAGATTGAATTTTATTTTCAATGGTTCCGGTATAGGTTATGTTTTTATGGGGAATTTGATTAAAATGTTTCTTGATTATCTGATCCTGCTGATAAGTAATATTGGATAAAAAACTGTCAACCGATTTAAGAAGCGCTGAAAAATATTGTTGTTCAGACTGATTAAATTGCAGAATTTTACCGGTAAAGTATTCCTTTATCCTGATTAAGCTGGGTTTAATATCTTCTTTAAAAATTATGGCTATAAACAATTCTCAGTTTGAATCGGAACATGAGCTAAACACGCATTCAATAATCGAAGCGGCAGCTCGT
>JAUVKE010000009.1 GCA_030592105.1 Desulfobacteraceae bacterium | reverse complement strand
TCATGCTCACAATATGCTTGAAATTCCATGACACCAAACCGTCAAGTCGGTTCACAGATGCTATGGCCACATGATACGCATCTTCGGGCTCCGATCTCGGAATAGCTCCTTTGTTCATATATTCTTTTGCCAAATTCATGGCTTCTTCTGACAATTCAAGAATATTTATATTGTAGTCAAATATAAGATCTTTGATATTCTGTCTTTTGTCGAAATTATTTAATTCATTAATTTCATCAATTGCCGTGACAGATGTATACAGACGGTATGAAGACGCTTTGTTCTCAAACCATTTTTGTGTAATCAGCTGTCTTACAGGTTTGGATGTATCGTAGTATGCACTTGGAACTGATGTATCGAGATATAATTTGATCTTTTCTTCCCGCATATCGTTATCTCTCTCAAATTAATGTTGATTTAATATTTGGCATCCTTCATTTGCCAGTTTACACTTTCTTGATGTCGATTCTTACTATTTTACCCCATTTTGCGCTTTTTGCGCCTTTTTGCGGCTAATTTCTGTTTTTAAAAGTGTAAACTACTTTTGTGGCTATATGAAGAATGCCTAATATTTTTTGGTTTGCTCATCAATTCTTATTCAAAGCACCATAACGTAGAGCTGAGTGGCTGGGCAACGATAACCGAAAAACTATGATAAAGATAAAAACTACCGAGCAAATACTGTCTTTCAAAAGCGGCACGGCTTTGCCAAGTCCATCTCCTTTGTTAGCCCACTTGTTTATAGCTTATTTTTACACGATATTATCAGATTCCAGAAGCGTCCTGACTGCTTCCTTCAAAATCGGCAGGTCATTTTCAACGATCTTTCATAAGGGAACAGCTTCTTTCATAATTCTTTCACGAACATACCAGTGAATACTTTTTTCTGTCACAACATCCACTTTTCTGCCAAGCAAATCTTCCAAATCCTGCATAAACGCAATTCGTCTCAGCAGACTTCCCTCCATAGTTACCAAAAAATCTGCATCGCTTTCGGAGTTATTATCTCCTCGTGCAAATGAGCCAAAAATCCGTATATTTTTTGCTCCGTATTTATCTGCCAGCTGCACAATTTTATCCCGCCTCTGTCTTATCACATCTGCCATATTAAAATTTCCCCATCTGTGCGGTGTTTGTCAAACCTTTTACCCTCGTTCCGGCCAAAACCTGGAAACGAGGATAAATGTAACTGTTCTTAATATTGATCTTAAGCGAAATCGTATTTCACTGTCAATGAAAAATGCGGCAGTAAAATCCATGGCCTGAAAAAATTAAAAATCACTAAAATCATCATCCATGGGGATAATTTTTTCAGGATCCACCTCCTGCGCCTTATGCCCCGGCAAATGTTTATTTCCGGTCTTTTTCACAGGCGCCGCAAGGGTATACTGACGCACCTGGGAGGCTGGAGATATTTCAGCACCTTGTGCCGAATGCTGTCGAACCGTCTTTTTTGCCCCGCCGACCATGGCAGCAAGCTCTGCCACCATAGATTTTACCTGCTCTGCCTGGGCGTTTAGCTCCTCTGAGGCAGATGCGGATTCCTCGGCGCTGGCCGCATTCTGCTGAACAACCGTATCCATCTCAACAACAGCCTTGTTCACCTGTTCAATCCCCTGGGACTGCTCACCAGATGCTGCTGAAATTTCCCCCACAAGTTCTCCGACCTTTGAACTGCTTTCCGCAACCTTTACAAATTCATCATTGGTTTTGTTAGCCAGTTCGGATCCTTTCCCAATTTTTTTCACAGTCCCTTCAATCAATATTGCTGTATTTTTGGCTGCCTCAGCAGACCGCAACGCAAGATTCCTCACCTCTTCGGCCACCACTGCAAATCCTGCCCCTGCCTCCCCTGCCCTTGCAGCTTCAACAGCAGCATTTAAAGCAAGAAGATTAGTCTGAAATGCAATTTCATCAATGGTTTTCACCACCTTCTGAGTTTCATCGCTCGCCTTTGAAATCTCTTGCATTGAATAGATAAGCCTTGTCATGGAATCATTTGCACTTGAAACAACCTTATTAACCTCTTTCATAAAAACATCTGCCTCCCCTGCATTTTCCGCGTTCCGTTTGGTCATGGAGGCCATCTCTTCCATGGACGAAGATGTCTCCTCAATACCTGCAGCCTGTTCCGATGCCCCCTCTGCCAGTTGCTGACTGGCGGATGAAACCTGCCCTGCTGCCGAAGCCACCTGGTTTGCCCCCTCATCCATATTACTGGTAATCCGCTGCAGCACGCTGGTTATACCCCTTGCAATAATAAAAGCGAGTGATATACCAAGGAGAAGAGTCATGAGTGCGGCAATAGTTACATTCCGTTTGGTACTTTGAGCAGCCTTTAGCATAATAGCATCAGTCATAATATTTTTTTTCGCTTCCTGACGAAGCTGCCCAAGAATTTTTTGGGTTTGCCCAAGAGCTGGCAGAGTCTTGTCCGCATAGATTTGTCTTGCATGTCTCGCCCCATAAAGCATTCCCTCCGCCCTGTGTGCAATCTTTCCAAGGATAATTTGAGTCTCTTCAAGGGCAGGAAGGGTTTCGGTTGTAAAAATATGTTCGGCCTCCTTGCCTCCCTCCACATTTTTTTCCTCCAGGGCAATCAGTTCATCAAAATATCTGGCTACAGCAGCAAGTTCGATGGCTGTTTCCTTTTCAAAAATACGAACTCTGGCAGCATGACTCTTTGCATTCATAATTTTGTCCACTGTTCTGTGCAGCTTTGTGTGATGCCCGCGCACCTGGAGCATAATAGCGGCAAATTCCGGCCACCCAACAGATAGCTCCTTACATTCGCTGCTATTTAACCATCTGCCGAATGCACATTTTGAAGGATCTTGCTCAACATTGATCTTTTTCTTAGTAATAAGCGCGCTGGCAATGACTGCTGCCCATTTACGATGATCATCCAGACGGGCTCTTAAACTATTTATCAGCCCTGGATGTGTCTGTCTCCAGGCTTTTGCAATTTTACCTGCCGAATCATGAAGCCTGGCATGGGGTTCTTTAATCTCTTCAAGCAACCGGGCAAGTTCTGGATCAGAAGCCGCAGCTTTCCCACCAGCCTCCCCATATAAAAACTCGCCAAAGCCACACCTGTGGGGATCGGTCGTAACATCAAGCTTCGATAGATTTTTTAAAAAAAGATCTTTAATTTTTGCTATCCAAAGAAGGTGATCAACCTTTTTTTCGACTATAAACTGAGGGAGGTGTTCATCAGCCTGCTGGAAATATTTTTTAATTTCCAGGGCTGAAGCATGTAGTCTGGCATGGGGTTGTTCAATTTCCTTAAATAAAGGTGCCAAAGACGGAACAAGAGATTCAGCAGCCCTGCGACCTTCGCCGTAAAGCCATTTACCAAAACCACACTTATGGTCATCGGTCTGAACATTAAGCTCTGTTATATTTTCATCGGTCAGAAGTGCATTAATCTTGCCTGCCCAGTTCAAATGATCAACTTCTTTCTGAGCCAGGTTTGCATCAAGTTTATTACCATCAATAACCTGGGCTGCATTTTTAACAATACTGCCAACACCACCATAGCTAAATAGACCAACAACACCCATGAGAAGCAAGGTTATTCCAAAACCAACAGCAATTTTTTTGCCGATTGTTAAATTATTCCAGTTCATGATAAGCTCCCTTTTAAAAACTTTGTTTGTCCCAGGAGCTGTCCGAGAACAGAAATTTTTTCTCAGATCAAGGCATTTTTTTAAATAAGCACAGGCATACACTTATACACTTATTAGTATTCCGAGCATTATTTAAAAAAATAACGAGGAGCTGGGGAAAAAGAACATTCTAGGACAGCCTCCTATGCTGCTTTTTCAATAGCAGTAAACTCTTCAGCATTTAGCAGACGGTCGATATCGAAAGAATCTTGACGCCCCCTCCACCTTGGCCATCCTGAGAATATAATCGGTATTAAGCCCCTTGCCAAAGGCCGGGGTCTCTTCCATTCCTTCCAAAATTCAAGCTTCATGTCCCATTATTTTTGACTCAGCCTCCATGCCCCCCTTTTTTTGATTTTTTAATTAAAACGAAAACCGTATGAATCTGTTGTTAAAACATTTGAAATTGTTTGAACGTATTAGAGAGCGCTAAGAAAGAACCCATCGGGCTGAACCTGGTTGTATCATTTTCCGGTATACTATTACGCAAGTTTATATTTGTAACAGGTTCTTTCTTTACGACCTCTTAGGCGTGAGTTTTTCATGGTTTAATCAGATTATACCTGAAGTTATACATATCAGCTGAATAGTTATATGAATTTTTAAAATTATTTATATTTTACAGCCGAGGAAGAATAGCAATAGGGAGAGGAGCAGAAAAGCAATCAAGTGCATATCAATACCTTAAAAACGGATATATCGAAATAGCAGCAAAGTCAATTTTTTTATATTTTTTTTACAAAAAAACTAAAAAAAGCTACTATTCCTGTAAATTCAGCATGTTAGGCAGACTCTTTATAATGCCAAAATATTATTTTTCAGATTTACTAAACCCGATTTATTAAAACAGACCGCTTCTGGAAATTAATTACACAAATATTCTATTGACATTTATCCCAATTATTAATATTAAAAGAAAAAAATAGATATTTTAATTGGCTTTTAACGGAATACGGTGAAAATCCGTAACGGTCCCGCCGCTGTAATCTGAAATATCAAACACTATTTAAATGTCACTGGCCTTTCATGGCTGGGAAGGCGTGTTTGGTTGTTTATCAGTAAGTCAGAAGACGAAGCAGACAGTTATACTATAAAAATAAGGAACTTAATGGTAAAGGGTTCTGACAGAATTTCTCTATTTCTGTCAGAACCCTTTTTTTTTGCGAAAATCTTTGAATCCAAGGAACATTTATAATGAAAACCCAGATAGAACTTGCAAGAGAAGGAATCATAACTGACCAGATAAAACAGGTAGCTTCAGAAGAAGGATTTCCCCGGGAAATTATATGTGAACGTGTTGCAAAGGGAGAGATTGTCATTCCTAACAACCCGTACCGTAAAACTCAAAAAGCAGTTGGAATAGGTTTGGGACTGAGAACCAAAGTTAATGCTTCCATAGGAACATCTTCTGATATTTGTGATATTGATCTTGAAATCCGTAAAGCCATAGCAGCCGAAGAAGAAGGGGCGGACACCCTGATGGAACTGTCAGCAGGTGGAGACCTTGATGCCATTCGCAGAGCAGTTCTTGCAAACACCAATCTCCCTGTGGGAAATGTACCTTTATACCAGGCCTTTTGCGAAACCGCCCGCAAATATAATAATCCAAGCAAATTAGACCCTGAGTTTCTTTTTGACCTCATTGAAAAACAGCTTGCCGACGGATTAAGTTTTATGGCTATTCACTGCGGAATTAATCAATATACCATAGAACGTTTACGCAAACAGGGATACCGCTATGGAGGCCTTGTATCAAAAGGAGGCACATTCATGGTGGCATGGATGGACAGCACAGGAAAAGAGAACCCCCTTTATGAACAGTTTGACCGTGTCTGCGGCCTGATGAAAAAATATGATGCAGTTCTTTCCCTTGGGAATGGAATAAGGGCGGGGGCTATTCACGACAGCCACGACAGAGCACAAATGGCGGAAATGATCATCAACTGCGAACTCGCAGAAACAGGAAGAGAGATGGGGTGCCAGATGATGGTGGAAGGCCCCGGGCATGTCCCCTTAGATGAAATAGAGGGTAATATAATGCTTGAAAAACGGATGAGCGGAAATGCACCATATTATGTTCTTGGTCCTATTCCGGCTGATACCGGAGCTGGTTATGATCATGTGGTTGCAGCAATAGGTGCAGCAAACTCAAGCAGGTACGGTGCAGACCTCATCTGCTACATCACACCATCCGAGCACCTTGCCCTCCCCAATGAAGAGGATGTCAGGGAAGGTGTAAGAATTGTAAGATTAGCTGTGAGGGTAGGTGATATCGCAAAATATCCGGAACGTCGGGAAAATGAGAAACAGGCAGCCATGGCAAGGCGTGATATGCGATGGGATGATCTTGAAAGCCTTTTAATGTTTCCGGACACAGCAAAAAAAATCCGCCAGAGCAGAGAACCTTCCAAAGAAGAGACATGCACAATGTGCGGAGATTTCTGTGCCATGAAAAAAGGGATGGGAGTCTTTGAAAATGATATTAAGGGAGACAAAATTGCAAAAAGACCTTCTGCAAAAAACAGCTAACTCTATAAAAAGCCCTGACGCAAAAATATATGCCATGGCAATGGAGCGCCTGGCAAACCAGGCAAGGCCCGCAGGGAGCCTGGGAGTTTTTGAACCCCTGTCAGCCAGGCTTGCCGGCATTGCCAAAAAGATTGATGTTCCATTGAAAAAAAAAATCGTTGTCACCTGTGCAGGGGATCATGGGGTTGTAGCGGAAGGGGTAAGCGTCTTTCCCCAGGAAGTAACAGCTCAAATGGTTTATAATTTTGTTAATGGAGGCGCCTCCGTAAGTGTGCTGGCAAAACACCACGGGGCCGACGTAAAGGTAGCAGACCTTGGCGTAAACCATAATTTTAAGCCTGAACTCCCGATTCTCCATAAAAAAATCCGCAGATCAACAAGCAATTTTGTGCATGGACCGGCAATGACAAAACAAGAGGCTGTAAAATCCATTGAAGCTGGAATAACAATTGTCAATGAACTCATCCCCCATGAATCCCTGGATATACTCGGCACAGGCGACATGGGAATCGGAAATACAACACCATCTACCGCAATTATAGCAGCCTTTTCCGGTATTTCTCCGGAAAAACTCACAGGCCGGGGCACCGGGATTGATGATGATCAGTTAAAAAATAAAATTAAAATAATAGAAAAAGGGCTTGATCGCAACAATCCCGACCCAAAAGATCCCGTTGACGTACTGGCAAAGGTGGGGGGCTTTGAAATCAGTGCCATCGCAGGCCTTGTTATTGGCGCCGCTGCCCACGAAATACCAGTTGTATGCGACGGGTTCATATCCACAGCAGGTGCTCTTATCGCATGTGAGTTTGCTCCAAAAGCAAAAAAATATCTTTTCGCAAGCCACAGCTCCGTTGAAACAGGCCACAGTTTCATGCTCAACCGTCTTGGCCTGCAACCTCTTTTTGACTTTAAGTTTCGTTTAGGGGAAGGGACAGGAGCGGTTCTTGCCATGGATTTTCTTGACACAGCCACACGTATACTTGCGGAAATCAAAACATTTGAAGAAGTGGGAATAAATAACGCCCAGCACTAACGAATGCCGGTAATGCCCTCGTTCCCAGGCTCTGCCTGGGAACGTATATACACAACACTACTCACAATTCAATTTTCATAAGATCCTTTGCAAGAACCAGTGGACCGGTATATGTTTTACGGCATTCCCCTTCCATATCAGCCCCTTCGCATTCAGGATAAAAATGGGTCAAAACCAGTTTTTTTACATTGGCCCGTGTTGCAATTTCACCGGCCAGAGAAGGTGTCAGGTGCCCGGGTACTTTTAAATCATCAGGAAAAGCAGATTCACAAATCAAAAGATCCGTATCCTTGGCCAGAGAGATAAGGTTTTCAGAAAAATCCGTATCCCCTGAATATACAAAAGACTTCCCATTGGTACCTGATACTTTGTAGGCAATACTCTCCTCATTATGGGAAACAGGAGCCGATGCCACAGTGAAATCATCAAAAACAATCCTGTCAAAGGCCAGATTATCCATCTCGATTAATTTTAAAATATCCGGCCCTGGATCTATCCATTCCCCATAGGCCCCCTTCAGACCGGAATAAAATTGAACAAGTCCCCTCCCCCCTACAAGGCAAAAAGGTGTCCTGCGCTGCTCAGGATATTTCATTGAAAAGAAAAGAGATGCAACCTCACCTGAATGATCCGGATGAAAATGGCTCAAAAAAAGATAAGAAACATCAAAAGTACCAACCCCGGCCTGAAGAAGCCTGTGTATTGTCCCCGCACCGGAATCAAACAGAAGATTTACCCCTTCAATATTCAAAAGTACGCTGCAGGAACTTCTGGCCAGTGATGGAATACAGGTTCCCGAACCTAGAATAGTCACAAATGTATAATTTTTTTCTGCTATTACCATTGATGATATGCCTTTTAATAAAATATATAGAGTCAATTTTCAAGACCTTAAACTACATAATTTTTTATTTCGAAGCCTAAAGTTTAACACCTTGACGTTTTTAAAAAACAATGATATAGCTGTTTGCCTTAAATACACGTTTTACTCTAAAAAATATCTCAATAGTGAAATGCAATATATCTAAAAAAAATACGGGTTTGTCAAAATGCAAAGGCACCGAAAAAAATTAATAGACTTTAAACCTGCCGGAAGTATTTACGAGAACCTGACAATCATAATGCAGCTCGGCCTTACCATGGCAGGCTGCATTATTTTTTGCTTGTTTATTGGATTGTACATGGACAAATGGCTTAAAACAAGGGGTATTTTCACAACAATATTTATTATACTCGGAATAATAGGCGGTGCAAACACAGTCTACAGACAGATTCTCGATATAACTGACGATGAATCGAAAAAAGAGAATCCACCAGGAAAATAACAAATGATGGGACCAGTTAGAAAAACCCAAAAAAAGTATTGCTCTGTTGCCCTGTTTTTAGCTATCATAGTTACTGTATGTCTTATTTTTACAGGTTATAAGCCCGCTGGCAAAGGTCTTATCATGGGAACACTGGCCAGCATACTGAACTTTGTATTGATGGGAGAAACCATTCCATTAAGGCTTGGACATACCAGGAGAAAAACTTTTATGATATCCCTTGGTTCTGTATATTTCAGATATATTATCATGGGAATTCCAATTTTTTTTGCCATTAAAATGGCTGAAATCAGTTTAATAGCTACTGTTATCGGCATTTTTTCAGTTCAAATATTAATTTTATCTGAACATCTTGCAAAGATAATATTATCAACCAGGGAAAAAACAGGTTTTATAAAAAAATGAATGAACTTGGTAAATTACATCAATTGATAATCCCTTTTTTAGGCCATGACATGACATTTAATATTGAACCTATTATTATGTCATGGATAGTTTTTACTGCTATTTTAGTATTCGCTTATCTTGCCGTGAAAAAAAAGGGTATTATTCCAGGGAAACTACAGGTTATAGGAGAATTATTTGTAGACCAATTGTCCAATCTTGCTGTGGATTCCCTTGGTGAAGAGATCGGGAAAAAATATGCCCCTCTTACCTGCGCTCTATTTATGTTTTTAATGCTCTCAAACTGGCTCGGAATAATACCCCACCTTGAAGAACCCACAAAAGATCTAAACACACCTTTAGCACTTGGAATTATGGGATTTTGCATTGCTCATTACATGGGGATAAAGGTCAAGGGATTCAAACAGTATATAAGCGGATACTTTGAACCGATTTTTTTCATGATGCCATTAAATTTAATCGGTGAGATAGCAAAGGTAATTTCGATTTCCTTCCGTTTGTTCGGAAACATTATGGGCGGATCGATTATAATACTCGTGGTTTCCTATCTTACTTACAGTATTATTTTACCCCCCTTTCTTAACGCTTTTTTCGGAATTTTCGTTGGTACAATTCAGGCATTTGTTTTTACAATGCTAACCATCGTATACATTTCCGTACAGGTACAATAGACTATGGTTTATAATATAGAGATTTGGGCCAAGGTAGCAGCTTTTACAGGAGCCGGACTTGCCATGGGTTTAGGCGCAACAGGAGTTGCTGTGGGTGAGGGATATACAGCCGGCAAGGCAAACGAAGGAATTGCCCGGAACCCGAAAATGGCCGGTGATATTTTTAAAAGCATGCTGGTAGGTCAGGCAGTGGCTGAATCAGCGGCAATTTTTGCACTGGTTGTCGCCATGATACTACTCTTTTCCAATTTTGCAGCAGATTCTTTTATAACAGTAATAGTTCTTTTTTCTTCGGGGATCTGTATCGGCTTTGGAGCCATAGGGTCCGGAATAGGCTCAGGGTTTCCCGCAGGAGAAGCATGCCTTGGCATGGCCAGGCAGCCTGAAGCAAGCACAAACCTGGTTACCAATATGCTGATAGGATCAGCAGTCTGCCAGACTCCATCCATATTTGCCCTTATGACATCTTTTGCCCTGCTTTTTTCAAATTTTTCTCAAAGCCCTGTATCACCAACCTGGGCTGCTGTTCTGGGGGCAGGACTTGCATCAGGAATCGGGGCCATCGGCTCAGGCGTGGGCGGGGGGCTTGTTGCCGGAGCAAGCTGTGAAGGGGTTGCAAGAACACCCTCAACAGTTTCACTTTTGACCAAATCCATGCTTCTTGGCCAGGCTGTAACACAGACCACAGCCATATACGGCCTGCTGGTCGGTTTTATACTTTTATTTAAAACCTTTCCTGCATCAGATTCAATTGTTCCAGCCATGGCGCTTTTAGCTGCCGGCTTATGCATGGGAATCGGAGCGATCGGTCCGGGAATTGGAGAGGGGAGCACTGCAGGAAGCGCAGTAAAATGGATTGCAAGAAACGAAGAATCTTCAGGAGTCATATTAAGAATGATGCTTGTTGGCCAGGCTGTTGCCGAATCAACAGGTATATATGCCCTTGTTGTATCATTGGTTTTAATTTTTGTCGTATAGACTTTAAGATAAAGATTTTGAGTGCGTTATCGGTCGTTGGCGTATTATAATACGCCTTCCTCCCTCTCGCCTTCCCAAAACCATTATCTTAAAGTCTATAATAGATGACAATCATCAAGAAGTTGTACAAATTGTGTAGTAATTTTGCATTTTCTTTGATCTCAACTAAAAATTCTATTTTTCCTTGGGACATTGTTTGATTTTCAGTAAAAAATCTGTTTTTCATACGATTATATAATCAATTTTGAATAAAATTACAGGAGGAAAATAATGGCAATAGAAGGTATTGAAATAATCAAAGCTGCGTCATATTTAGGAGCTGGTATTGCTATGGGTCTTGGTGCAATCGGTCCTGGTATCGGAGAAGGAATGGCAGCAGCAAAAGCATGCGAGGCAATAGGAAAAAATCCTGAAGAAGCAGGACTTTTAACAAGAACAATGCTTGTTGGCCAGGCTGTAACTGAATCAACAGGAATATATGCCCTTGTTGTTGCATTGCTTCTTTTGTTTGTTGTTTAACATTGGTAGATTTTGACATTTTTAATCTACGCGCAAAGGAATGTTATTTATGCAAATTATCAGTAATGTTGCCCTTATCACTATTAATGAGACCCTGGTTATTCAGCTAATTTCATTTCTGGTTTTTATTTTTCTCTTGAATCGCTTAATGTTTCGCCCTTTAAAGGCTCAAATGGAACAAAGGGATCAGCACATTGAAACTATCAAAGAGAAAACAAAGGAGAACAAAAAAAAGCTTCAGGGGATGATAGAACTTATCTATGATCAGGAAGCAACCGCAAGAAAAGAAGCCTTTGAAGTAAATGAACAACTAAAAGAGACTGGAACTTTTCAGGCTGCAGAGATCATGGAAATTTCAAAAAACAAAATTATTGCCTTTAAAGAAGAAGTAGAAGCAGATGTTAATTCCCAAATATCCAATGCAAGAAAAAGCATCGAAAAAGAGGCGAGAATACTTGCTCTGAACATAATGGAAAAAGCATTGAGCCGGAGGCTTGAACCGTGAAAAGATTACATATTCTATCAGTACCCTGCTTAATTTTTCTTATTCTTTTTTTACATTTTTCATCCACATGTTCATTGGCAGCTGAAGCAAAAGCCGACTGGCGGCCTGTTTATGACACTATTTTAATGTGGATAAATTTTGGAATTATTCTCTTTCTGACAATTAAATTCGGCAAAGCTCCTTTATTGAATTTTCTTAAAGGCTGCACAGATGATATTTCATCGGAAATAGATCTGCTGGAAAAAGAAAAAACAAAAACAGCCGCAGAGATTGACGAAACCAATGAAAAAATAGAAAAAAGTAATCTGCGGCTTGGTGAAATAAAAGAAAAAATTATTACCAGTGGAGAAAAAACAAAGCTTAAAATACTGAAAGATGCTGAAACTCAAAGCATGCTGATGCTAAAGGCAGCGCAACAAAAAAGTAATAATTATATTATACAGGCAAAAAATACTTTCCGCTCCGAATTGATTGATACAGCTTTTGGTATGGCCATTACAAACCTGCCCGGCAAAATTACAAAACAGGATAATGAAAACATATTAAAAAGTTATATTAACAATATCTCAGAAAAAGTATAGCATCAACAGGTCAGGGTTTGCATTCTGCCATGGATTTTCACATAAATAATTTCACTCCGTTATCGGTCATCGGAGTATTATATAATACGCCTTCCTCACACCTCTGGCCTTGTGCCGGGTTTCAAAACAGGGTAATTATCTAACAATCCATGGGACATCCATCACCTGACATGCTTTTTTAGGGCTTTTTAGAAAATTAATTTTGGGCAACCGAAGACACTACTAAACTGGTTCCCCCAATAATAACCTGTTCAAAATAATTTTCTAAAAAGCCCATGGCCGCTAAACACACCTCATGCAGGAAACACCATGAAATATTTTTTATGCATCTTGGGTATGGTACTTATTTTAGAAGGTTTGCCATATTTCATATATCCGGCAAAAATGAGAACATGGCTTAAAAAATTTTGTGAAATGCCCAACGCGACTTTACAAAAAACCGGTTTTTTTCTTTTAGTGACAGGATTAGTAATGCTCTGCTTCGGAACAATGTAAAATGAACTCCATAGATAATTACGACTATGATCTCCCTGGAGAACTCATAGCACAGAAACCTGTCGGGCAAAGGGATTCCTCAAACCTTCTTTTGCTCAATCGAGAAACAGGGGATACAAACCACCATAGATTCAATCATATTGTCGACTTACTTCTCCCATCTGACATTCTTGTTGTAAATAATACCAAAGTTATTCCAGGAAGACTTTACGGAACCAAAGATACAGGGGGCAAAGCTGAACTCCTTATACTTGATTATTCCACCCCTCCCTCCAAAAATAAGACCGACCCGACTTATACATGTCTGGTAAAAACATCTAAACGCTCAAAACCAGGAGCCACCCTCTATTTTAAAAAGGGGGTCACAGGAAAAATCATAAGCTGCAACAAAGAACTGTATACAGTTAAATTTTCCTCCCCTGAAAATTTTGATAAAATTCTTTACCAAATTGGTGAAACAGCTCTTCCCCCCTATGTAAAAAGGGGAGGAGAGAATGTAATTGCTGATGACAGAAAATCATACCAGACTGTCTATGCGTCCTCCCATGGAGCCATTGCAGCCCCCACAGCAGGTCTCCATTTTACCAATTCTCTTCTTGATAGAATAAAAACAAAAGGGATACAAATAGTAGAAATCACACTTCATGTGGGATACGGGACATTCATCCCTGTACGGGTCAACGATATAAGGGAGCATAAAATGCATTCTGAAAGGTATCAGGTTTCAGATTTTGCAGCAGAAACAATCAATACAGCAAAGGCAAAAGGGAACCGTGTTATCACCGTGGGGACTACATCTCTTCGTACTTTGGAATACCTCTCAAAAGATAATCCTTTTATTCTTGCTGGAAAGGGAACCAACGATCTTTTTATCTATCCCGGGTACAAATTTCAAATGGTGGATGGAATTATAACAAATTTTCATCTTCCAAAGTCGACACTTTTAATGCTTGTATCTGCATTTGCCGGACGAAAAAATATTTTGCAGGCCTATGAAACCGCAATTAAGCATAGATACAGATTTTACAGCTACGGAGATGCCATGTTTATTGTTTAGGATCAGAAATGAAATTACTTGAACGAAATTGTTTGTCTTTTGGTCCATCTACTGCGTTGCATCAAAGGCCGAATACATCAAGTATTCAACCTTTAATACGCCTTGTATATGAACCAAAATCCTTCACAATTTTTGTTCAATTTATATAATTTCCGATCCTTAGGCGACGCCGATTTTTATCCTGAGTAGTTACAAAAGATTATTAATGGGGTTTTTGCATGTTCAAGTTTAAAGTAGAATCAACAACATCCGGCAGAGCAAGGAGCGGGGTCATTGAAACCCTCCATGGAACCATAGAGACACCTGTATTTATGCCGGTGGGGACCCTGGGGAGCGTCAAATCCATCACCCCTGAAGAACTTACCTGCGCAGGGGCCCGGATAATTCTCGGTAATACCTATCATCTGTATCTCCGTCCCGGCTGTGATATAATCGATCTCTTTTCAGGCCTTCATAAATTTATGCACTGGAACGGCCCCATACTCACAGACAGCGGCGGGTTTCAAATTTTTTCCCTGGCAAAACTTAACAAAATTTCCGAGCAGGGGATTATTTTTCAGTCCCATATTGATGGTTCAAAGCATGATCTCACCCCTGAAAAAGCTGTGGAGATTCAGATATCTCTTGATTCCGATATTTTAATGTGCCTTGATCACTGCATCGAGTACCCTGCCACAAAAAAAGAGGCTGCAGAAGCAATGGAGTTAACCTCCAGGTGGGCGCAAAGATGCAAAACCATGTGGGCGGAAAAAACTGAAATGAAGAATGCGTTATTCGGAATTGTTCAGGGAGGAATGTATACTGATCTGCGTGCTGAATCTGTTGAAAGTATTGTTGAAATCGATTTTCCGGGATATGCCCTGGGGGGACTGAGCGTGGGGGAACCAAAAAAACAGATGTTCGAAATTGCTGATTCCACCCTGCCCCTGCTTCCTGATTCAAAACCCAAATATATAATGGGGGTCGGGACCCCTGAAGATCTTGTGGAGCTTGTGGGGATGGGAGCTGATATGTTCGATTGCGTTATGCCCACAAGAAATGCCAGAAACGGACAACTCTTTACAGATTTTGGAAAAATCAATATAGTTAATGCACGTTTTAAGGATGACACAAACCCCGTTGAACCGGAATGCTCATGTTATACATGTAAAAATTACTCAAGAGCATACTTAAGACATCTGTTTTTGTCAAAAGAACTCCTTTCCTATCGTCTTAATACCATCCATAATATTCATTACTACCTGAACCTGATGAAAACCATGAGAACTGCAATTGAAAAGAATGAGTTCAACACCTTTAAAAGAAAATTTTATGAAAAAAGGGCCACTGTATGAACCTGCCGGGATTTACATTCATATCCCTTTTTGTATGAGCAAATGTTCTTATTGTGATTTTTTTTCCATAACCGACCTGTCCTTTAAAGAGGAGTTTCTCAGCGCATTAAGCAGGGAAATTATTCTGTCGCCGGGCAAGCATCTAAAATTCAACTCACTCTACATGGGAGGCGGAACCCCTTCCATTTTACCTGCAGAGGCAATTGCCAGAATCATAGATAATACTGCCGCAGCATTTAATCTCGATTCCAGCGCTGAAATAACCATGGAGGCAAACCCGGCAACCTTAAACAGGGAGAATCTTAAAAAGTTTAAGCGGGCGGGAATAAACCGCTTAACCATAGGTATACAGTCCTTTGACTGCAAAAATCTGAAATTTCTGGGAAGGCTCCATTCAGGAAAGGAAGGTGCATATGCTGTTGAGCTTGCCCGGAAATGCGGCTTTGAAAATATAAATATCGATCTTATTTATGGAATTCCAGGCCAAACGAAAAAAATGTGGGTCAAGGATCTGCAACAGGGGATCAATCTGGGGCCCACTCATTTATCCTGCTACATGCTCACATTTGAGCCAGGCACAAAAATGGAAAAACGCCTCCAGAAAAAAATATTCCGGCCCATGCCGGAATCGAAAATCTGCAATTTAATAAACACAACAGCATCTTTTGCTGCCTCAAAAGGATATATACGCTATGAAATATCTAATTATGCCCTTAGTGATAATCGCTCAGATTACAGATCAAGGCATAATAAAAAATACTGGTCGTCGGTTCCATACATCGGCCTTGGCCCGTCTGCCCATTCATTTATCGAACCTGTCCGTTATAAAAACATATCCAGCGTAAAAAAATATATCAAAAGCCTCAAAAAAGGCGAACTCCCAGTAAAAGGAAAAGAGCTGTTAAACAAAAAACAGCGAATGACCGAAGAAATTTTACTCGGCCTCAGAAAAACAGACGGGTTTAATCTGGTCAATTTTAATCAAAAATTCAAGATAGATTTTTTAAAAAAATTCCAGGCGCCCATAAAAACCCTGGAAAAACTGAATTTTATTCAAACAAATAAAAACAGATGCAAACTCACAGAGCAAGGGCTATTATATCACAACAGCATTGCTGCTATGTTGACAGAGTTCGAATAATAACACCTAGGTAAAATCGGGCATGACTTATGGGAGCAGCCATATTCGCACGGTGATTGGCAAGAACACCGTCAAAGTCACTATCTGTAATTATCCATGGGTCAAGTTCTGAAGCCATACGACACATTAAAATGGCATGGTGGAGTCCGTCTAAAGAGTTGCGTGAATACAAAATTCCATAAAAATCCTTTTCAACCGCCTCAAGAATTGTCAGCAACGCGCTTGCCACACCTTTGGCATAAAAAAAGTAATCATCTGATTTAAAAAAACTCACTTCAGAACCATCATCTTCTTTTTGCTTGACCAGATTTTCGTCACAGCTTCCAAGAAGATTCTGATAGGTCTTGAGAAGGGGTAAAAGGTTATCTGTCCTGTTATAAAAAGAAGCTTCACCTTTTTTTAATTTTTCCATATAGAGCGCAAACCCCTCAAGGCCGGCACGATACTTTGATTCAGGAGAAGGGAACCAATAACGTTCCGGTTTCACCATAAACCAGTTCATTGCCCGCTCAAGATTCTCGTCAAAGGAGACGCTTGCTCCTGTCCGTGCAATTCTCTCTGCAAGAACAACTGCGGTTCTTCGTGTAACTTCGAGGACACCCATCTGAAAATTATTAATATTATCAGTAAAGTCTAAAATATCATTAGGCCGCCAGCCCCAGAACCTTTGATCCAGCTCATAGGTTAAAGGACGTATAACAGCAGTTACAAATTCAATTCCGGCAACATTTCTTCCCCGACTTGGGACCCCATGCAGATCGCTCTCTGCTGGTACAGCAAAATGCTCAGGTACTTTTTCCGGTGGGGCAGCAACAGGATGTTCAGAAACTTTTTCAGATTCGGCAGGATGTGGTACCGGATGGGGATCAATATCATCAATTTTCACCTGCAAAATATCTGCAGGTTCTTCATCTGTGTGGAAATCTGGAGCATCAACAGATTCTGCAGCCGGTTTCACGGGCACCCTGGCATATTCGGTTTTTTCAAAAAAACCTGTTGCAGCACCTATTATCCATAATATCGATACAACCAGAATTATTCCGATTATAATACGTTTTACAGCAAAACTTTTAAATCCTTCCATGGTATTACTCCAGATCTGTATAAATTTTCAGTAAGGGTTCGGTCAAAAATAAATTAGCAATTTTAAGTGTTGAGGCGCCTGGCTGGCAAGGCGCGAAAACGCAGGAATATCAAGGATATTTCTATGCTTTCGGAACGCAGCCAGACAGGATGCATCGGCGCTTAAAATGTAAAGTTATTTTTGAGCGAGCCCTAAAGGTTAGGACCGTCGCAATTTACGAATATCACCGATACGTATGGTCACATTTTCAGAATCAAAATACTCAATTAAGGGGATGAGATATTTTCGGGACACGCCAGCCAGTACTTTAAACTGCGGAGTCGTAATTTCATTATTCTGCTTAAGAAAATCGACCAGCCTTTTTCTTAAATCATCCACAGGTTTTGTACAAAAATACAAATCTTCCTTAACTTTTACAATATGCCCCTGTTCCAGAATAACCATCAATATATCCTGCCCCACTTTATAATCTATATTTAACGTTTTTATAACATCCTTAAAATAAGGAGGGGTAAGGGAAGCATTCCCATAAGATGCAAGAATTTTTTCCCTTAACTCAGTCTGATCAACTCCAAGGGAAACAGTATGGGATGGGAGGCGAACCAACTCTTCTTCGGATATTAGATCCTTATCCTTTACCATCCTGGTAATTAAAAAGTTAAAAAGCCTGGGCTCGAGTATAAATTGAAACCTGGATTTAAGCTCCTCTTTCGGCATACCATTTTTTAAAGGATGAGCTTCATGATACTTAGTTAAAACAGAATATGTTTCCTTTTTTAACTTTTCAAGGCTGTTATTATGCAGATAAATTCTATTTTCCCTGTCAGCACATAGAACAATCCGTTTTGACATAAACCCTGACAAAATATTATCCAAAACTTTTTCACTCACATTTCCCATAATCTTGAGATCAGAAAAAGAAACACCCTTAAAACCTGCAGCATCTATAAAATGACAAATGATTTCATCATCAGAGGAATCAACAATAGAGTCAAGCATCTTCAAAACATCAGGCTTATGACGCTTATGTTTTTCAGGGATGGGATTTAAAACATACCCCCCCCCTATGGTACGCACTGGAGAATAACTTCGTATAACAAACCTGTCGGCACTTACAAGAACAACCGGAGTATCAAGCCTTATCTGTGCCATGGCCTCCTTGCCCGGAGAAAGCTCATCCTGATCAAGGAGCAAAATAATACCCATAATCTCGCTGGTTCCCGCATGAAATCTGATACGAGTACGATTTTTAAAAGATTTCCTGTTACTCGAAAGATATTGAAATGAGACATCCAACATATAACTCAATTTTAAAGAACCATCCATTGAAAGAATATCGCCACGATTTATAAAAGCCTTTTCAAGCCCCTGAAAGTTTATTGCCGTGCGCATCCCTGCCACTGCTGTCTTGACATTCTCGTCATGTACCTGTAGCCCCCTGACTTTGGAAGTCACTAAAGAGGGGTATATCATTATGGTATCACCCACACTTACAGAGCCTGTAATAAGTGTCCCTGTAATAACTGTACCAAAGCCCTTAATCGTAAAAACCCTGTCCACAGGGAGCCTGAAAATCCCCGAAGCAGCATGGGACGGTATATCAGCGCTTAAGTCCTGAAGGGTCTGAATAAATTCCGGGATACCTTCCCCGGAAGTAGAGGAGAGAGGAACAATGGGCATACCTTCTAAAAAAGTTTCCTTTGTA
>JAUVKE010000105.1 GCA_030592105.1 Desulfobacteraceae bacterium | reverse complement strand
TTTTTTTTGGGTATATTTTGCTGTCTGTTTATTACTGAAATTCTATAAATTATTTTTTAAAAACATTTAAAAGATCAACTTATTTTAAGGAGGATGTTTTTTCATGAAAACATTAATTGGTGGATCAGTCGCAGCTATTCTAGGCCTCATTGGTTTATCTGTATGGTGGAAGCCTTTTTTGCAGATTCTGGCAGGTTCAATTCCTGTAATGCTTTTGGCTGGAGGTGGACTCGCACTTTACTTGGGTTTTGATGAACTAAAGGATACATGGAAAAAAGACGACTCAGGCACAGAGCCGGAAGCTGACGATACGGAAACATATAAGCGTGAAATTGATGTTTTAAAACAAGAGATAGATGAGTTAAAATCAAAATAACAGTTCAATATATTGAGCTTACCCTGTGAGCCTGCATACCTGTTGCTGCAGGCTCTTTTAAAGTATCTTTGTGGTTTATTCTCTGTTTTTTATTGCAGATGTTGCTAGCAAATCTGCTTTTTCATTCCCTTTATTCCCTGAATGTCCCTTTACCTTGATCAGTTTAATGTCCTTGAATTGTAAAATTATTTTTTTAGTCGACTCGACTAAGGCTATATTTTTTTTTGCTTTCCATCCCAGCGTAAGTACTCCATGGGCATAACTGCTGTCTGTAAAAATTCTGACCGGGATATCTTTATTTTTAAGCTGTATGAGTGATGTACGTATCGCTTCTAACTCTGCAATATTATTGGTTGCAACTCCAATATACTTTGATATTTCTTTTTCATGTTTTTTATAATTAAAAAAAATACCAATTCCTGCTGGCCCTGGATTCCCGGATGCTGCTCCATCAGTATAGATCACAATTGAATTGTTAATCCTTGCATCTTCTTCCTTTTTTAATTGTTGACCATTATTTGCAGCGCTGGATAACCGATTTTTTTTTAATGGTTTTTTGTTTTTTTTAGCTTTTTTTTGCTTTAAGTCATCCACCGCTCCAATTGATGCTTCGTGTACCAGATATTCATAATCCTGATCAAGTTGATACTTTATTAATACTTTTCCATTTTTTAAAACGGGCGCATCTTTTTGATCCGTTGCCATCCATACTTTTTTCCCCTTAAAGCTCATGCGCTTCCAGGTTGTTTTATTGTCTGCCAAATCAGAATTTCCTCTTGTGTATTAATTCCCTTTTATTATTGGGCGAGCCCTTAGTTTTAACTTAGGCCATTATATGTCCATTGCTGAAATTAGAGCCAAGCCCGCACTATTTATAAAGATAATATTTTTTACTGATTTCGGCAAACTCTTTAAGTTCTTTTTTCCATGAATCTGTAATCTCATTAATGTTATCAAGGCCTTCTATTTTTTGTCTGGTTTTTTTATCACCTATGATAAGATCGATGGGGAGTCTTGTAAATTCATATTCATAGGGGGGCATTTTCCATTTGAACAGGTCGCCATGAACAGCAAGAACGGCCTGGAGCAGCATTAGAGTTGTTGCATAGGGCTGATATTGATCCTGATCCGTGATATGAATTTGAAATCCTTGGCATAGCTCTTCCTTGTATTTGTTGGATGTTGGTTCAAAGAGAGTTTCTCTTAAAATTATTCCAGGCAGATCATTTCTGTCAAGGTATGAGAGTATTTTTGAGGTATCAATAAAAGGGGCTCCAAACAATTCAAAGGGTTGGGTGGTTCCTCTTCCTTCGGATATGTTTGTCCCTTCCCATAGTACCTGTCCTGGATAAACCATTGCAGATACAGGGGTCGGAAGGTTAGGGGAGGGGGGGATCCATGGAAGCCCCGTGTCGGAAAAATAGAAGGATCTTTCCCATCCATCCATGGGGATGATTTTAAGGTCGCATCCAATTTGAAATTGACTGTTAAATAGAAAAGCGATCTCACCAATGGTCAGTCCATGACGCATGGGTATGGGATAAAGCCCCACAAAGGAGGTCGATTCCCCAGAAAGGAGATTCCCTTCAATCCTTGTGCCTCCAACAGGATTCGGTCTGTCTAAAACAATAACCTTTTTATTGAATTTTTCGGCAGCTTCAAGGCAGTATGCCATTGTGTAGATAAAAGTGTATACCCGTGTCCCTGCATCCTGCAAATCGATAATAAGTACATCTATCCTGTCGAACATTTCACGGGTCGGTTTTCTCAATTTTCCGTACAGGCTGAAAACAGGGATGTCAAGAACCGGATCTCTTATATCTCCTGATTCAATCATGTTATCCTGCTTTTCTCCGAAAAAGCCATGTTGCGGGGAATATAGTGCTGTTAGCTGGCCAGGGAATTTTTTATTAATAAGCATTCTGGCATGTTGAAAATTTCTGTCAACAGAAGCCTGATTGCACAAAAGGCCTATTCGTTTATTCTGGATAGATTCATGGGGGGTTTTTAAAAATATTTCTAAACCTGTTTGCATATTGTGCGTAAACCTTTTCCCCTAAAACTGCTCCACGCAGGTTTTAAGGGGAAAAGGTTAATCACCTGCCAATTATATTTATGCAGTGCTATTCCCAAATTTAGTAAGAGTTAAAACGGGTTAGCTTCAGGCATAATCTGATTAAATCATGAAAAACCCACGTATAATTTGAAGCATGCCTGGAATCAGCACCGCTGAATAGTTACAACTCAGGTAGTTATTTCCCGTGTTTAACATTGTCGTTTATAAAATTAACAATATCCTCCATGGGTGTCCCCGGCAGAAAAATCATATCCACCCCGATCTCTTTTAATTTGCTGGTATCTTCCTTGGGAATGACTCCACCCATGAGAAAAATAACATCCTCTGATAATCCCTGCTTTTTCATTTCAATACGCATGTCCTGGGCAGCAAATAGATGCTCGCCTCCCAGAAAACTCAGCCCCACCACATCAACATCCTCTTCCACTGCTGCCCGTACAACTATTTCTTCTGTGAGAAATTGCCCGAGAAAGATAACCTCCATGCCGGCATCTGAAAGCCATTTGCTGATCACTTTGATTCCGCGATTATGCCCATCAAGACTTGTTTTTGCCAAAAGTACCTTTGTTTTTCTGCTATTCCTGCTCACTTTTTATCTCCTTGGTGATATTCTCTATTCGGTTGCAAACGAGGCGTCAAATTCAGGCTCCACCTGATCAAAAGGGTCAAATCCATCGTTATGGGCAAGCCTTATGGTGCCGCGCATCTCTGCCATGGTTGCCCCTGCTTCGGCCGCTTCTATGGCGGAGTGACCCAGATTAATATTCGGGTCTTTTGCATTTAGATACATCTGTTCCAAACTTTCTGATACCATTTTTTTATTTATGTTTTGCTTGAATTTTTTCAAATTGTCCAGATGTTTTTTAATCATTTTGTCCGGAACTTCGTGGGCTGGCATGATTTTTTCTTCTTCCAGTGGTTTGCGGAATTTGTTTAATCCGATAACAGGTTTTTTCCCACTTTCAATATCCTTTTGTTTTTCATACTGCACATGCCCTATTTCAGCATCGACCCAGCCTGACATGACAGCCTTTCTCATTCCCCCTGCCTCTTCAACTTTCTCCATATATTCGAGAATTTTCGATTCTATCTCATCGGTTAAGGATTCCACAAAGTAGGAACCTCCCAGAGGATCTGCCACCGCTGTTACTCCGGTTTCATAGGTTAAGACCTGTTGTGTCCGTATTGCCAGTTCATGGGATTCTTCAGTGGGAAGTCCCTGGGCTTCGTCATAGGAGCAGGTGTGCAATGACTGGCACCCACCAAGGACAGCAGCAAGGGCTTCATAGGCAATCCTCACTGTATTTACAAGGGGCTGCTGCATTGTAAGGGAGTTTCCTGCTGTGTGTACATGAAACTTGTAGCGAAGGGCGCGTTCACTGGTAGCTTTAAATTCATCTTTTAACATGTTTGCCCAGATTCTTCTGGCAGCTCTTAATTTGGCTATTTCTTCAAAAAAATTAATCTCGGAACTGTGGGTTACGGTGGCGATTTTTGGAGCAATTTTCTCGATATCGAGCCCTCTTTGAAGAAGGGCTTTTAAATATTCTCTGGCCGTTGTCATAGCAAAAGCCACTTCCATGGGAGCTGTGATTCCGTTTTCCCTGTAATCGTAAACATCAATGCTCAAGGGGTTGAATTTGGGAACTTCTTTCATGCAGAATTCAATAAAATCCAGGCAGCAGCGCCATCCCCATGTTAATGGAAAGGAGGGTGGATTAAAACCGCAGATTCCATAGTGGAGATTCTCATTAACACAGGTTCCCATGAGAGAATCCAGTTTAAAACCGGCTTTTTTTGCTGCTGCAAAATAGATGGCTGGCTGTACCACGCCAAGGGTGGTGACATTAACGCTTATTTTGTCTAAAGGTATATCCCTGATAATATGTTCAGCATCTTCAATTGTGCATAATGGAACCCCCTGTCGCCCGATATCATGTTTTGCCCTTGGGTGATCAGAGTCTATCCCCTGGTGGGTTGGAACATCAACGATGAAGTTTATGGCACTTTCACCTGAATCGATGAGAAATTTAATTCTTTCGTTGGTGGCTTCAGGTGATGCATATCCGCAAAGTTCTCTTCTGCTCCATAAACGGCCTCTGTACATATTTTCATATATTCCGCGTGTATAGGGAAATGTCCCTGGTAAAGGGCATTTTTTTTCTAATTCATCCACATTAATATCATTTGGAGTGTAACAATTTTTTAAAGGTATCCCCGAATCAGTTTCAGTGATGTCGCATTTTTCTCTGTATGCCTTTGCTGCTTTTTCCTTGATGCTTAATTCCATAATCACTCCTTTAATTTTGAAATATCTCTTTTATTGCTTATTGTCAGTATTTTGCGATATATTAAACCACCTATGAGTTGTCCTGTAAAAAAGGCTCCTATGAGAACAGGAAATGTAATGAAACTCCAGCCTATACCAGTGGCATAGCGTAATATGATAACACCCGGAACTGGTATGTGGATTGCCAGAAACCATGATGTTTTAAATTTTTTGGTGCTTGCCCTCCAGAAGCCAAAAGGAAGATTTAAGGTAAATACACCCGCAGCAGTTAGGTAAAGATTTAAGTATTGCATAAAAACAACTTTATTACAACATTATTACATGAGGTTTGATGAATTTAAAAGTCAAATTTGCTACTATCCTTTTTTTGTTCTATTTTGTCAAAATAAAAGATATGTTTTGTAAAATTTGGCATGGGAGATCAATATAATGACGGAAATACTCGATTTTAAGCGGAGCAGGTCTACATGTGTAGAAAAAGTGGATGACAATACAATGGTATCAATCTGCAGACTTCAGGATACACTCACTGAAGCTTTCGTTGAAATAAAGGTCAAGCTTCCTGACCTTGAGATTACTGGTGCAAAAGGGAAATTTTATCGTTCCTACCAAAAAGAGTGCCGGCAGGATGAAAATGAAGCCCTGAAAAAGGTTGTAGGCGTCAGGATAGGGCCGGGGATGCTTAAGATTATTAAAGGATTGATGGGTGAAAAAACAGATTGTAAAGAACTGATTTTTATGGTGGAGGAATGTTGTCACGGTGTAATCCTGGCGTTTACCAAAAAGGGTTTAGACCAGCATTCCATGGAGGATCTAAATGCAATAGATTATTATAAAGATATGGTTAAAAAGAATATCAGAATGTACAATCGCTGCGCAGCCTTTGCGCCCGGGAGTATCCTGGTGGAAGGCCTTACCCCTCCTACCCAGTAAATATTAATTTGCAGCAATTTATATATCTGTATAGATTTAAAACTTGTTTTCCTATTGTACTGGAAAATTTTTGGAGGTTAAAAGAATATGTTACAATACTCCCGTAATAAACTGATAAGCATTGTAAAAAAAAAAGAGGATGCTCTTTTTGTTCACGGCGTTCTTGATGACGATATATATGGTATTGAAATAGATGTTTCCATTGGTATATCCGATTTGCAGATATTATCCATTGATGGAAAATGGAATAGATGGACAACGCCGGAGTGTCCCAGGGCCATATTTTTTCTACAGGAGGCTGTGGGGTTCCGTGTTGAGGATGGCTTCACAGACAAGGTTCATAAAATCATCGGCCGGAAGGGTTGCAGGCATTTTGCGAATCTTCTTGTTGAATGCTGTTTTTCTGCAAAAGAGGCGGTTCAGGTTGTTAAATGGAAGGATGCAACAAAGGAAAAGCCTGATTTATCCTTTGATGAATTTATAAGTGGGAAAACAGATACCTCAAAGGAAGTGACAGAGAAAAAAGTCTCCATTCAAGTAAAGGAAAAACCGGTTAAAGATAAAAAAAATCATATTGTTTCTGAAAAAAAATTATCAGGAGAGTTTTTTATTGACCTGCATATGCATACAAGCCCTGCGTCCCCTTGCAGTTCCGCCCCTTTGGATGGTCTGATTCAACAGGCAAAACAGATTGGGTTAGATGGTATTTGCCTCACAGATCATAATTATGTTTGGGCGCCCGATTTAGTAGAAAATTTAAGGGAAAAAAATAATTTTCTTATTCTTGCAGGAAATGAAATTATTACAGATCAGGGAGATATGCTGGTTTTCGGAATGAATCGGGAGATTAAAGGTATTATTAAATTAGAAGAATTAAGAAATTTGGTTGACCAGTCTGGTGGATTTATCATTGTCCCACACCCTTTTAGGGGGTTTTTAAATTTTGGAGTCTCTGATATAGGCTTAACCCCTGAAAGTGCATCTCAAAGATCTTTGTTTAAACATGTTGACGCTGTTGAAGTTTTAAACGGAAAAGTTACCAAAAGAGAGAATGATTTTGCGTCAAAAGTGGCAGCAAAGCTTGGGTTGCCGGTCACAGGAGGGAGTGACGCCCACGAGGTTGTTGAAGTGGGGAAGTATGCTACCTGCTTTTCATCTATCATAAATAATGAAAAAGATCTTGTTGATGCTTTAAAAACCGGAAATTATTCACCAGTTGAATTTAAAAAAATGAAAAAGATGGGGTAACTATTTAGCTGTGCTGATTGCGGCTCCAGGCTGTCAGTTGTGACACTTCAGCCCGGAGCCTTGCTAAAGTTTCAGGGGAGTTGAATAATTTTCTGCATAGTTCACATTTACTATAAGTTATGATTTCCCGTCCCTTTATACCGGTAAAGGATGCGATATTTGTTATACCCATGGTTCTGATGAGGTTGTGGAGCCGGTCTGTTTCGGTTTTAACAAAAAGCTGTTCCGGATTATTGTTCTTCAGGTTCCCAAGGTAAAAAAAGTTTGTCTCCGGGAAATAGCTCCCTGCATCGCAGCAGGCGTACATGTCGAGATCCGGAGTAAGATAGGGGTTCATGTCGCAGCAGTTTGCCTGATAATCGGTCAGGATATTTCTACGCTTAAAAGACTTTGCCCGGCCAGCATAGATTACGGGTTCGGGGAAAAATGTGAGGCAATGATTTCGCAGAAACTCTTCATGCTGATCGTCCTCTTTGGAAAAATCGGTAACAAATGAAATAAAGTAATTTAATCCGATCTTTCGGCAGCTGCGTGCCGCATTTAACACATTGTTTTTGTTTACATTTTTCTGGTGCCACCTTGAGTAGCTCAATCTTAATTGGCAAAGCCCATTTTCTTTCAGTTCTAAAACAAGGCTGTCTGAAGACTCTGCTGTCTTTGCCCAAAAACTATTGGTAACAATTCTCGTATATATTCCGATTTGTCTGCACAGTTTCACAAGTTCTGCAATTTCATTAAAATAGAGAAACGGTTCACCAGCGGAAAAACTTATTCCCCCAACACCTGCCTGGGCCATCTCGACAATGATCTCTTTTGCCCTATTATGATCCATTTTCCTGCTGTCGGAAATATCGTCTGCGGCCACGCAGTGCTCGCATCTGATATTGCATCTGGTTGAGTACCCAAAAGCTAATTTGCGCATATTTTAACAAAATCCTTTTGCCATTATACAAAATATTTTTTTGAAGCCTGTACTATTTATCTGTGCTCAAACAACCAGAATTTTTTAAAATTTCATCATGGCTCAGATCTGATATTTTATGGCTAAGGATCGGAAATTATATAAATTGAACAAAAATTGTGAAGGATTTTGGTTCATATACAAG
>JAUVKE010000276.1 GCA_030592105.1 Desulfobacteraceae bacterium | reverse complement strand
GGGTGCGGCAATTTTCTTGCATATGGTGCGTTTCAGGAATCAGATGGCGGGTCAAAACTTTTATTTCCCCCAGGAGTGATCATAGACGGCAGGTTGAGCGATTTTTCTCCTTCAAAAATTACAGAAGATGTAAGCCATTCTCTTTACTCGTCAGGTTCAGGAATCCATCCGTCGAGGAGTGAAATCATTCCCTCACCACATAAAAACGGCGCGTATTCATGGATCAAAGCTCCAAGATATAATGGCCTGGCCATGGAAGTCGGCCCATTGGCAAGAGTAATGGTAGCATATTTTAAGGGTAAAAATTTAAAATTAAAAAAACTGGTTGATGGTCTTTTGTCGAATCTTGATAAAAAACCTGAAGATCTGGTATCTGTCATGGGAAAACATGCCGCCAGGGCGATAGAAGCCAAAATTGTTGCAGACAGATGCGCTCAATGGGTGGATGAGCTTGTGCCCGGCGAACCCTCTTTTCAAGATTTCAAAATACCTGCAACAGGAACAGGAGTGGGGTTAACTGAAGCCCCAAGAGGAGCTTTAGGACACTGGCTTACCATAAAAAATCATAAGATAGAAAGATACCAGTGCGTGGTGCCTACAACCTGGAACTGCTCTCCGAGAGATGATTCAAAGAATCCCGGACCAGTAGAACAAGCCCTGGAGGGAACCCCGGTCATGGATGATAAAAATCCTCTGGAGGCCGCCAGAATTGTCAGATCTTTTGATCCATGCATAGCCTGCGCAGTACATTAAGGGTTTGGTAAAAATATGTGCATAGCTGTTCCTTCAAAAATAATTGAAATAATTGATGCCGATACCGGAATTGTAGATGCCGGAGGGGTAAAAAAAAAGATAAGCCTTACTCTTCTTGAAAATCCTTCCATCGGAGAATACGTTATTGTTCACGCAGGCTTTGTTATAGCACGGATAGATATAAAGGAAGCGGAAGAATCGCTGAAATTAATCCGTGAAACAGTCGCAATAATCGGATAAAAAAAGATCGCTCTCCATTATGAAAACATTCCTGTCAAAGCGGCTTACCATAAGAGGCATAGTTCAGGGGGTCGGTTTCCGGCCCTTTATTTTTAACCTTGCGAACCGGTTTTCTTTAAAAGGCGATGTTTCAAATACTTCTTTCGGAGTATTGATTAATCTTGAAGGAAGAGCCGGAGATATAGAATCTTTTTATGATTTAATGCCCTCGAAATGCCCTCCCCTTGCCCTGATAACAGATATTTCCATTCAGGATATTCCATTCAAAAAATTCAATGATTTTTCCATATCCGCCAGCAGTACGGATAATGATAAAACAGGAATGGTTCTGCCTGATATTTCTGTCTGCGATAAATGTGTTTCAGAAATGCTCGATCCTTTAGACAGGCGTTTTCAATACCCTTTTATAAATTGTACTGAATGCGGCCCGCGATACTCCATTATCCAGGATATTCCATATGACAGGCATAAAACTTCAATGAAACAGTTTAAAATGTGTAAAACCTGTCTGGCCGAGTACACAGATTATAAGAACCGGCGATTCCATGCCCAGCCCAATGCCTGTGAAAAGTGCGGCCCTGAGTTTTTCCTCTATGACAGGTATGAAAATCTAATTAATATAAAAAATCCTGTAAAAGAGACGGCAACTCTGTTGAAAAGCGGATATATCATTGCCATCAAAGGCATCGGCGGTTTTCATCTGGCTGTTTATGCCGAAAATGAACAGGCAGTTAAACTTTTAAGACAAAGAAAGATACGCCCGGAAAAACCTTTCGCAGTAATGTCATTTTCCATTGAGGATATTAAAAAATACGCTCTCATTGACAAAAAAGAAGAAAAGTCCTTACACTCCTTACAACGGCCAGTGGTATTACTAAAAAAAAGATCCCCATCCTTTCTGCCGGAAGTAATAGCGCCTGGAAACAATTCTATAGGGGTTATGCTTCCTTATGCACCTTTGCATTATCTTCTCTTGCAAGAAAATTTCTCAGCACTTGTAATGACAAGCGGCAACATCAACAGTGAACCGGTTGTGGCAAAAAATAAAGCAGCCTTTAAAGAGTTGCATGGTATTGCGGATTATTTTTTGGTCAACAACAGGGAGATTCTCCATCGCTCAGATGATTCTGTTATAAGGTATATTTCAGGTGTCCCTGCATTTATCAGGCGTTCAAGGGGATATGTTCCCGCTCCAGTGCTTTTGAAAAAAAATATTCCTGAAATACTCGCGTGCGGAGGGGATTTAAAAAGCGTGATCTGCCTTACAAAAAATAATATGGCCTTTTTAAGCCGGCATATCGGAAATATTGAAAACCCGGAAACGTTCAGGCTTTACACTGAAACGATAAAACATATGCAGGATCTGTTTAATATTAAACCTGAAATTATCGCCCATGATCTTCATCCGGATTATCTAAGCTCAAAATTTGCCAAAAAATATGCGAGTGAAAACCCTGATATATTACGAGTGCCTGTTCAGCATCACCATGCTCATATTGCAGCCTGCATGGCCGAAAACATGATTGACGGCCCTGTAATCGGGATAGCCCTGGACGGAACAGGCTATGGAACAGATGGCTGCATTTGGGGCGGAGAGGTTCTTATTGTTGAAGCAGATCACTTCCAACGTGCAGCGCACCTGGCATATATACCGATGCCTGGAGCCGCAGCAGCTGTCAGAGAGCCCTGGCGGATGGGGATAGGATATTTGTATCATACATTCGGGAATGATTTTCTTGATCTTGACATTCCATTTTTACAAAAAATTGACAAAAAAAGAATAAAGACTCTTGTTCAGATGATATCCGCAAAAATAAATTCTCCTCTGACATCAAGTATGGGACGGCTTTTTGATGCTGTTGCTGCAATTACCGGAATAAGAAATAATATAACATACACAGGCCAGGCAGCCATGGAACTGGAGTCTCTTTCCGGTAACCGGAGTAAAAAATTATATAAATACGTCTGGGATAATAATGAACCAATCTCTATTGATGTACGACCGGTGATACGCGGGATTGTACTTGATTTGGAAAAATGGATTGATCCCTCGATAATAGGATGCAAATTTCACAATACCTTGATAAAAATGCTGGCTGATATTTGCAGTACAATAAAAAAGAGAACAGGTTTAAACAGAGTTGCTCTGTCCGGAGGTGTTTTTTTAAACGAAATATTGTCGGCCGGGCTGACTAACACGTTGAGAAATAACGGTTTCAAGGTATTTACACATTGTCTCACCCCTACCAATGACGGAGGACTGGCACTGGGCCAGGCAGTTGTTTCGGCTTTTGTCAGATCAAAATAAGGCAAGTGTGGTGTCGCATCTTGGGCAAGTATGGTGTCATTGATGGGAAGAGCATGGCGAATAGAATATGAAGGTGGATTGTATCATGTGTTATCCCGCGGAAATGAGCGAAAAGATATTTTTTATGATGACCGGAATCGCCTGACGTTTTTGGATACAATCGGTCAAATGGCTGATAATTATAATGTTGATATTTTTGCCTATGTTCTTATGAAGAATCACTACCACTTTCTTTTACGAACGAATCAGGCCAATCTTTCCAAAAGCATGCAATGGCTGGGGCTGACTTATACCCGGCGTTTTAATAACAGACATTTTTGTTCCGGTCATTTATTCCAGGGTCGGTTTAAAAACATTATTGTTCAAAACGATGGCTATTTAATGCGGCTTTCCTGCTATATTTATTGTAATCCATTAATGGCCAGTATCATTACCCGCCTGGCGGAATATCCCTGGAGCAGTTACAAAATTTATGCTTATGGCGATAAAGCCTCTGACTGGCTGATGACAAAACCAATTTTAGCACAATTTAAAGACAAGGACAAATACAAGGCTTACAGGGAGAAAGTGCAACAATATTCCGATGAGGAAAAGAGTTTATGGGAAGATTTTCGTCACGGGATGATTATCGGGACAAAAGAATTTGTCGATGGAATCCGATCAAAATATATGCCTGATAATTTTCACAAAGAAATTCCCCAACAACGTGCATTGGG
>JAUVKE010000402.1 GCA_030592105.1 Desulfobacteraceae bacterium | reverse complement strand
GTAAACAGGCCCAGCGGCAGCTGGATTTGGGGCATGAGCAGAAATTGCTGGAAGACCAGGGCATTCTCCACTCCGTTCGCACTAAACGGGACCTTGATGAAGCGTCCGGGGCCTATAAGAATATAGATAAAGTTATAGAGAATCAACTTGATCTGGTGGAAGTGCTGGTTGAGTTGCGCCCTTTGGCGGTGGTTAAGGGGTAGGTTTCAGGATGCACAGGGCAATATTTAGCCAATGATTGGTTGCATGTTATCTCTTTCGTAACTGTTCACCTTCGTAACCGTTAATCGGGGGGCACAAAAGGTGCCGCTGAACGGTTATTTTCTCAAGCAATGAACTAATGGGGAGGGTTTGTATGATAAAACAACAGTCTTTTACAAAAATAGAGAATGAATTACTTCCGGAATTCAGGAGAAGAATAGGGACTGCCGAATCCACTGAAGATGTGAAGAAATTTTATGTCTATACCATGCAGGATCTTTTTAATCGGGTTTTTTCCGGTAAAATTGACCTGGAATACGGAGATGTTGTCCTGCTCCCGGATCAGGCTCCCTCATTCTCGTTTAACGAACGTATACAGGGTATGGAGGATTTTACCTCTGTCTGGAATGGTTCGGACCTTCCCCATATCGTTTCACGTTTTACGGATTCGGCTTTGAAACATTTAAAACATTTAGAGAAAAATCCGGCGAAAACCGAGTCAAAGATCAGGATGTAAGCGAGTATCCGTATTTAATTTTTAGTGCTGCATAATGCTCGGAATTCGACAGGACAGTTTTAAGGAAAAACATTGCTCACAGTTCGTCAGCAAATAATCGAGATGCTCAAACAGGATGATCTGAATGCCATTGACATCTCCCGGATGGTATCTGTACGGGAAAAAGAGGTGTACGAACATCTGGCCCATATCAGCCACTCACTAAAGGCAAAGAACCAGAAGTTACTGATTGATCCCTATTGCTGTTTGAGTTGCGGCTATCTGTTTAAAGACAGACATCGTTTTTCCCGTCCGGGACGCTGTCCGAAATGTAAAGCCGGACATATCAGGATGGCTACCTACAGGATTAGGTGATAGGAGCTGACAGAAAATTACTTTTTAGCAATTGGGCCGCAATGGGGTAAAAAGTAACGCCATGGTGCTATTATCCAGCTTTACCTTTATCACTCCTGTATAAATAATATCCGGTTAAAAACCGAATACAACAAAAGGTGATTTAAAAATATATTTATCTCGAAAAAACCGGATCAAACAATTAAAAACGGCCTGTAACTCGTGACCTATTTTTTAGGTAGTTTCAAAATCTTTGCTTCTACCGGGTTAAATGGTAAACCCCGGCGGGCAACTGATGTCTGATAATATGCAAAAAATAATCTCCAAAGGAATTTGCATAGATCAAACCGGCATGGGCGAAAAACGTTTCAATTCCATTCTGGTCTGATTAAAAGTTTTTTTAAATGCTTTCGCAGAGGTGATAAAGAAATTCTGAAAATTATGGGGACAGTATACTTTCCTGCTTTGGCTTTCTATAAGGTTTTTGAGGCTTTAAACACCTGCCAAGGCAACGCTCCATTTTTTCCACAAAGGGTGTGTCGCCCAAAGGCCGGCCATTGCTTACATGCCTGCGGAATTCCTCCAATTCCCCTGATGTTATGGCCTCTGCCAAAAATGCTCCACCAACCTTCCCTGAAGTTGATACGACGAGTATACCGGCGATGGGCTTCCCCAATTGCCAGCTGGAGATTTTCCTTTCTTGAGGGCACTGCAATCATATGAATATGGTTGAGCATCAAACAATACGCCCATATATCCACCGCATATTTTTGGCATCAAACTGCCATCAGATCAATATAGGCAGTATAATCCTCATCTGAAAAAAAGGTCTGCTGCCGCCTGTTGCCACGCTGGGTAATATGGCATAGCATCCCTTCTGCAATTACTCGTGTGATTCTTGCCATAAAACTATTATTAAATCGTGACGTAGTTCAGGCCACGAAGTATATATACTGTTCTCGGATGTCCCTGTTTAAATATCGTCGAACTCAAGTGACGAAATCTTTTTTTTGCCGGGTTGTACCATTAAACGTTTTAGTAAAAAATTTCCATAGGATGTTAATTTCTGTTCGATTATATTTTTATACATAAGTTTTAATAAGTTACGTTGGTGGGTAATAGAATGCATGGACAACTTGTGGAAAATGTCATATTGAAATTATCATATTCGGGCGTGCTGCGCACGCCCGAAAAACAAGTTCGCCTCCCACTCAATTAACAAATTTTTATTGACTTTTATTATTTCAGTACCTATAGTTGGTACCTAATATAGGGTTCAATGTTTGGCATTAGAAAGGAGGTTGTATGCAACAGGCAAAATTTAGTATTAAAGAGACACAAGCACATTTTATAAATGATTTTAAAGCTTATGGATTTAAGGATAAAAGTTCTTTGGTTCGAACGGCTATTAATTATTTTAAAAATAAATTGGAACTTGAAAACCTAAAAAAATCCGCTGAATTATATTCTGAAATTTATTCTGAAAATGATAATTTAAAAAAATTGACTGAAACAGCCCTATCTGGATGGTCAGAATGACAATATTGAAAAGAGGCATGATTATTGATGTAAATTTTGATTCTACGCAAGGTTCAGAAACAGGGAAAGTCAGACCATGCATAATTGTAACCAATGATGTTTATAATGAAAGAGT
>JAUVKE010000245.1 GCA_030592105.1 Desulfobacteraceae bacterium | reverse complement strand
GACCTTGTAAGCTCCTCTATATTATAATATCTCGTGCCTGAAAGAATTGACCTGATTTATGAAGGGATTGCGACGTGTACACCGAATGCACGGGATATATTCCTTCATCTGTAGTGAAAGAATTGACCTGATTTATGAAGGGATTGACCCGCTGTGTATAAAACTGATATTGACTAAATCCCTTTCAGCTATTATATAATAAGTCGAATGTTTTATCATCTATGGTCAAAATATAAGATAAAGTATTAAATAATCGGGTGCTCACTTTGAGGGCATCTTGAAAAATTGTCTTCTCATCAGACGAAAATTTTAATTTTTCAAGGCACCCTTGAGTTAAAAGGAAACCTCGTTAAAATCGAGGACGGGCCCGCCGCTGTAATCGGTTACGAACACCGTATTTATGCCACTGACTTTTTTTGTTGGGAAGGCGCGGTAAATAGGAAATAGAATATTAGGAACGAAAATTTTATAAGTTGAACAAAATAGCTTGTCTTTTGGCCCATCTACTTCGTTGCATCAAAGGCCGAATGTATAGTATGCAACCTTTAATGCGCCTTGTATATGGGCCAAAATCCTGCGCTATTTCTGCTCAACTTATTTCATCTCCGTTCCTTAGCCGAAAGTCAGAAAACCTGCCTGATTAGTTTTTTTATGTATAAAACGTGGAAAGTTTTTTGCGTACAAATAAGATTTTGCGGATAAAAAAGGGAAATCCCGAATCGATTTTTTTTCGATTCGGGATTTTTTTTGCGCAAAGCAGACAATTTTAAGGAGAAAAAAATGAAATTTAATAAATATTTAATCATACGACTACTTTTAATAAATCTGTTATTTCTTTTTTTAATCTCTGCTGCAGGAGCGGCAAAAATCCCATTATCGTATCCTGCAGAGTTTACAGATTCAAACAGCGCAAAGGTTATAATCATCAAAAAACCTGCGCGGGTTGTATCTCTGGTTCCCGGCATAACTGAAATAATATTTTCCCTGGGAGCAGGGGATGCCATAAAAGGGATTACATATCATACTGCTTATCCATGTGAAGCCTCAAAAAAAGAGATTGTCGGAGGTTTCCTCTCCCCTTTTATACAAAAAATAAAAAAGATAAACCCGGATATTATCTTTTATTCAAACCTGCAAAAAAAGGTAATAAAAGAATTTTCTCCAAAAAAATATCTCATGGTAAATCTTGAAACAAAATCCCTGGCAGAGAGTTATGAAAATATAATTTTACTTGGCAGAATCTTTGACAAAAACAGAGAAGCTGAACAACTTGTGGAAAAGATAAAAAAAGATCTTGATATAATTAATAGAAAAATATCAAAAATTCCTGAAGAAAAAAGGAAAAGAGTTATCAGGCTCATGGGAAAAAGTACGATTATGACCCCGGGAGATGACAGTTTTCAAAATGAGCTGATAAAGGCAGCAGGGGGGATTCCACCTGTGCTTGGCAAAAATGGAAACATTGTTTCTGTAACAAAAAAAGAATGGGTTAAGTTTAATCCCCAGGTTATATACGGGTGCGGAGGAGACAGGGAAACTGCGAAAAACAATTTTAACAAACCCGGCTTAAAAGATGTTGATGGGGTTAAAAACGGGAAAATTTTTTACTTTCCATGTGAATTAACATGCAGGGCAGCTTCCCACACAGGCTATTTTGTTTCATGGCTGGCTGCAAGAATATATACAGACGAATTCGCATCTAAAGAAAACCTGATTCTGGAAGAAAAAGTATTTAAAACCCGCAGCATTGATATTAATCTTGAATATATTAAAAAATCGACTGTAGCATACAGTCATATATATGATTTTGTAAATAAAACCCTGATCATCGATTTTAAAGCCCCCATGGAGATTCTTTCGACCCTTGAGGGTTACAGAGAAAATATTAAATCCGTGGGAAATCATTACTCTCCTCCTTCATGCTGGGGAATCGGGCATGATGAGGGTCTGGAAAAAATCAGGTCAGGAATCTATAAAGTCATAGGTATGAATCGGTTTGATGCATCCTTTCTTTTTACCGGGGCAAACATGGACCACCTGTCAATTCAAAAAGCGGAATTTAAAGATATGACGGTTTATGCCCTTGTTACAGCGGGTGTCAGGTCCAATGCTCTTAGAATGTCCAGGGATTCGGGTAATTATTATGAACCCGGCACCATCAATATTATAATACTGACCAATATGAGCCTCACAAAAAGAGCCATGGCCCGGGCTATTATTTCAGCAACAGAAGCTAAAACCGCAGCACTGCTCGATATGGATATAAGAAGCAGTGCTGCCCCTGTAAAATATCGGGCCACGGGCACTGGTACTGATAATATTATTATTGTTAAAGGAACAGGAGTTGAAATCGACAGTACCGGGGGCCATTCAAAAATGGGAGAGCTCATGGGAAAAGCAGTCTATGCAGGGGTTAAAGAGGCTGTTTGTAAACAAAACGGGATTAAAGGATCAAGAAATATATTCCAGCGCCTTGATGAAAGGGGAGTTTCTGCGTACAGTCTGATCTCTGAAACAGGATGTGATTGTAAAATAAATAAAGGGAAACTGGGAATAATGGTTGAGCAGGTTTTGCTTGATCCTGCTTACTCTGCTTTTCTTGAAGCAGCCCTTGCATTAAGCGATGATTATGAAAAAGGACTTATAAAAGATCTTGCATCATATGATCGGTGGTGCAGAGATGTTGCATGGCAGATCGCAGGGGAAGAGTTTGACGATATGAAAGATTTTGTGGAAGCAGACGATATTCCTGTGGTACTTAAAAAAGCATTGAATGGAATTTTAAATGGGGCATATCACAGGTCGCAATAAGGGGAATAGTCCATGAGTAAATTTTTCTTGTCCGTATTGATAATAATTTTGTTTACATCTGTATCATATGCAGAAAGTGAATCCGAACAAATAAATGAAAACAAAATCCGTTTGGAAACAATAACCGTTACATCCCAGCGGATGGCTGAATATGTAAAGAATCACCCGGCAAATGTTGTTACACTCGGCAGAGAGGAAATTTTCCAAAGAAAATTTATAGAACTGGGGGAGGCTCTGGACTCCATGTCTGGAGTAGATGTAAAAGAATCAGGAAGCGGCACAGGGCACAGAATTTCCATACGTGGTTCCGGAGGTTCCGGGAAAGTGCTTGTCCTTATAAACGGCAGGCCAATTAATTCAAGCCAGTACGGAAGCGTTAATCTTAACACCATCCCTTTGGAAATTGTCGGCAAAATAATGGTGTTCAAGCCTCCGGTACCTGTATGGCTTGGTTCCGGTGCAACTGCAGGAGCTGTAAATATCATTACAAACAGCCCAGGCAAAAAAAGCTCTGAGAAAAAACAGACAAAAAAACGGCTGAAAATAAGTGGAGGTTCCCATGGGAGGGCTGATGCCGGCTCTTCTCTGGTATTGCCTGCGGGTGATAACGGAAGCATAATGGTCACAGCAGGGGGAAGCCACAGAGATGGCAAAAGGAAAAACAGCGACAGGGATACAGGAAATTTCAGCTTTCATATGGATAAAAAACCGGCCGAAAAATTTGCCGGGATTTCACAGTACGATTTTAACACACGTTATTATCATTCATTCCACGGTTCACCAGGCCCCACTGACAATCCAACCCCGGATGCCCGCCAGCGTTACGAAAAAAGTTCTTTTGATCTGATGTGCAAGGGGCTTTTGGGTAACAAGGGTGATTTTTCAATTAAATCATATGGTGATATAACCGATCTTGCAGATCACTCCCAAACAGGCTTTGAGTCAAAACTTAAAATCTATAAAATCGGGATAAAAGGCGACACAAACTGGTCTGATGAAGATGGCAACTGGGCTGTACGTCTTGGAGGGCTTCTTGAAAAAGATGATGTGGAGCATAATATTTCCGGGGACCATCACAGGGAAAAGTATGCAATTCATACGCAGCTTGACCGTGTTTTTGACAAGCTCACATTCAGCTTTGGGATAAGGGGAGATTACACAAACGATTTTTATTTTTCTCCGGCATACACAACAGGTGCAAGCTATGCGTTTTCAAAAAATCTTTTGTTAAAATCAAATTTTGGTTATTTAGAAAAAATCCCCTCTTTTAGCCAGCTTTATCAGCCGAGCCACGGTTCCGTTGATCAGGTCAGGGGAAACAAGAATCTTGATGAAGAGAAAATATACTCCTATGACCTTGTTTTGGAAAATAAAATTAACCAATGGATAAATTTGGAAACAGGTCTGTTTAGAACCGATACCCATGATCTTATTATATATGAAAGAGGTGAAATTGATCGTATTTACAGACCAG
>JAUVKE010000056.1 GCA_030592105.1 Desulfobacteraceae bacterium | reverse complement strand
GTTACTACCTTTGCATAAAGAAAGGGAATCTCTGCAAATAATTTTACAATCTCACATGAATACGATAACACAACAGAGCTTAAATTCATGCACCATGATGCCGCGCAAAGACTGACCGGATATATGAACACCGCTAACAGACCGATCGGCACGACAATAAATCCGACAAGGGGGACGAGCAAAAAATTTGTAAAAAGTCCCGCCAAAGAAACTTGATTAAAATAACAGCATACAAGGGGCATGGTTCCTAAAACGGCAAAAAGAGAGACTAAAAAAAAGCTATAAAGCTTTTCCAACAACAAAAAAGACCTGTTTTTTTTAAATCCGGCATTAATATCTGCCTGGATATCAGTCCCGCGGTATATCTTTGATAAACCATACATTATTGAAAATACTGCAGCAAATGAAAGCTGGAAAGATACTGAAAACAGAGACGGCGGATTGACGACAAGGATCAGCATCGCCGCAACCGCTAATGTATTTATCGGATCATGCTGTTTTTCAAATAAAAATGCCATAAGGAAAACCGTAACCATAATTACGGCCCTTTGGGTGGAGGGTGACATTCCGGAAAGCAAGCCATATAATAAAACCGGTATTAAAGATAATATGGCCGCCCCTTTTTTCGTCCATGCGTTCCACAAAAAAGGTTTTACATAAGAAAGCAGCCACGAAAAGAAAATAAAAGCAACGGTTGCAACTATGCCTATGTGAAGCCCTGAAATTGCGAGCAGATGAGCTACTCCCGCGCGGATAAATGCCTCGCGCATATATTGCGGAATATAATTTTTATCACCGATTATAAGAGCTTTTAACACCCCGGTTTGCGATTTCTGACCAAATTTTTCAGCAAGATCAGCATTGTTTATAAGATCGGCGACCTTGCTGCGGCAATCTTCAATGAAATAAAAAAGCCTTTTTTTTGTAGTCCTTTTTATTACAACCAGCCTTTTTCCCTGAACAGAGGAACTTGCCCGTATCCCTTTGAACGCCATGTACCTTTGGTAATCGAACCCTCCCGGGTTGTTAAAATTTCTGATAAGTCTGATCTTGCCGTCAAATAAAACAGTGTCACCGGCAAAAAGCTCGGGAGCATTTCCAAATACGGTTACACGGATCTTTCCTGCAGCCGGCAAAGTTCTGTTTTTATCTTCGATTCTTATTGCCCGCAAAATAAATTTTATGCGCTTTTTGGAAACAACAGGCCGGCTGTCGATTATACCTGCAACCTTTTTTCTGTGGTTATCTGAAAAATTGGCAATATGATTTGACGGGAAATCAGAAGAGACCCAAGGCTGTATGGAGAGGTAGCCTAAAGCAAAAAAGAGCAAAACAGGGAAAACAGTATTTCCGCCAAAGGACTTTCCAGGAGAGTTTTTAATGGTATATATTATGATACATGCAGCAAAAGCTATGACAAAACAGCTTGACACTCCATGCCCGGAAAATTTTGCGCCTGCGGCAATGCCGAACATAATTGACAGTAAAAGCGGTACTACAGGGCGGAAACAGATATTACCGTACATATTTTGATTTAAGCCGTCCGGCTGACCCGCCTGATAGAGGCTCCAAGCCCGGAGAATTTTTTTTCAATCGATTCATATCCTCGGTCAAGATGGTATACACGATCGATTTCAGTTTTGCCTTTGGCAATAAGACCGGCTAAAATAAGCGAGGCGCTTGCCCTTAAGTCGGTTGCCATGACCGGGGCGCCTGAAAGCATAGGCACACCTTTTACCATAGCCGTATTGCCGGATATGGCAATATCCGCTCCCATCCGTTTAAGTTCACTGACATGAATAAAACGGTTTTCAAATATAGTTTCACAAATAATGCTAACTCCCTTTGCCACCGACATCAGCACCATAAACTGAGCCTGCATGTCTGTGGGAAAACCAGGATATGGCAAGGTTTTTAAATCGATACTTGCAATTTTATCCGCACCTTTTATCCGTATACTATTACTGCCAGTTTCGATTTTTGCGCCGATTAACCTAAGTTTGTTTATAATTGCCTTGACATGATCAGGTTCACAATCGGTAAGTTTTACATCGCCACTGGTAAGCGCCGCTGCCACCATAAAAGTGCCCGCCTCTATACGATCCGGCATGATTCGAACCGATACAGGATTTAATGAAGATACCCCGCAGATTGTAATAACAGATGTGCCTGCGCCATCGATATTTGCGCCCATTTTGTTTAAAACATCGGCAAGAGCAATTATCTCCGGTTCACGCGCTGCATTGCGAAGCACGCTTATACCTTTTGCCAGTGTAGCTGCCATCATGAGATTTTCGGTTCCGGTTACCGTCGGCATATCAAAAAATATTTCATTGCCTGTCAACCCACAGGTAGATGCTTCAACATAGCCGTGATTCAGCTCTACTGAAGCTCCAAGGAGAGATAAGCCCTTCAGGTGTAAATTTATAGGCCTTGCGCCGATTGCGCACCCGCCTGGCAAAGAGACCCTGGCTTTTTTGAGTCTGGCCACAAGAGGGCCGATAACCAGCACGGAGGCTCGCATCTTTCGTACCAGCTCATAAGGGGCCTCATGGCTGCAAAGGCCGCCTGTATTGATACGAACAATATTTTTATCTGTTTCCACCTTTGCGCCAAGCTTTTCAAGCAGAAGCTTAACGCTTTGAATATCTTTAAGATCCGGAACGTTATGGTATGTATTCCATCCATCCGTAAGTAAAGAAGATATCAATATCGGAAGGGCGGCATTTTTTGCACCGCCTATCTTCACTTCACCTTTAAGGGTCTTTCCTCCCTCAACTATAATTTTATCCATGTAAATTATCCCGTTTTAATAAAATCTGAAAAAAACACCCCTTTTATACTATAATCGCCTGTCTTGCGCTTTTTGAATTACTTTAGCTTTTTGAAATATACCGGCTTTATATGGCTAAAGTGTTACCGTTTTTTTAACATAGAAAGCACGGGTTGCAAATACTGCCGCACGGAAAAACCTTTTTGTTTTCTATTGAATTTTAACCCATATTCTTTTACACGGGGAAAAATAAAATGGTATCCCTTGTTAATATGTTTTGAATAAATAAATAATAAAAGAATTGGTATTATGCAAAAATTTTCAGCCATTTATGATAAAGAGGGGTTATTATCCATAAATAACCAAAAATAATTTATCAATCATATTAAAAGGTTATAATTTAGTTACTTGAACATCCAATTTATAAGAGGGGCACACCTGATTAATTGAGCTTATACTTATACGGCATGCCCCCCTTATCTTCAACCCTTTAAGTTGTAATACCGTCAATCCCCCTGATCCAGCTCCCTAAGCTTGCGCAAAATTTCCCTGGGCCTGCTGGAGATGGAGATATTAAGGAGTTCATTCATCTTTTTTTCTTCAATCTTCTTCCTGTTCATTACTTTCTTTTTATAGGCATCCTTGAGCACTTCAAGAAGCTGGCTAAGCTCGCAGGGTTTCTGAAGATATGAATAAGCTCCGCTTTTAGTGCATTCAACTGCTGAATCCACTGCCCCATGACCGGTGAGTATTACGACTTCCATCCATTTATGTTGTTTTTTTAATAGCTTGAGAGTTTCCTCGCCGGATATTCCGGGCATTTTAAGATCCACAAGGGCGATGTCAAAAGGATTATTTTTGGCAGCCTCAATAGCCTTTTCGCCCCTGTTGACCGCAACCACTTTAAAGTCTCTTAATTCCAGACTCCTTGTGATAGAGTTAAGGAATTCTTCTTCATCATCTACTATTAAAAGATTTATCTTTTCTTTTTCCATATTATATACCCCATAATTTTCTTGTTGCAAATATAAGCTGCTTTATTTCTTACAGGCCGGTAATTGCCAGCCATCTCCAATATCCGAAAAACACCCAGACCCACAACACCGCAAGGCTTAGAACAAAAACCGCTGTGCCATGAATCATAAAATCTTTCATTGTAACAAGCTGCTCACCTGTTTCAGGATCCTTTGCAAGGCTGTAAACAATTGCATTATTTGGTGTGCCTATTATTAGCATATGGGCAAAAGAAGAGGCAAAGGCGGTTGAAAGCCCCACTATAAGGGGCGATGTGCCTGAAAGGGTCGCCATAGGCACGGTTATAGGGCCTACTGCAGCCACAGTTGCTCCGTCGCTCATAAAATTGGTAAGAATCCCTGTGATAAAACTGGTGGATACGCAAAGCCCTGTTCCGCTTTTTAAAATTTCAGGCAGAACAGATATAAAAGTGTTTGCAAGCCAGAGCGCTGCCCCTGTTGCTGCCAGGCCGTATCCCATGGCGCTTGCGGCGGCATAAAGCGCCACAACATCCCAGTTAATACTGTTTATGTCTTTCCAGCGCAAAATTCCCAAAATATTCAGCAAAACAAGGCAGAGAATAACAGGCCCTCCCATTCCAACCTTGCTTGACATGGTTACCCACAACACAATTACGAGTATCAAAACTCCTGCCGCCTTAAATTCATCAGGGGTCATTTTGCCGATTTTGTCAGATTCGCGTTTTACCTCGGCAGCAACGTCCAGTGACTTAACCAGAATTTTTTTTCGGAAAACAACAAGAAAGTATATTGCAATGGTCAGAGACATCACCGGCACAAAGGGAAGCCCCATTGACACCCACTGCCCAAAGGTAATATCTACGCCGTAATCGGAAAAAATACCAAGCATAACCGCATTTCGTCCCCCTGCGGCAGGAGATCCGGGGCCTCCGATATTTGCGCAGTATGTCAGCATTAGAAGAAGAAATACAACCAATGACTTGTCTCTTTTTATTCCGGCGGTTTTAATTGCTCCAATGTATACCAGCATTAAAATGGGCGCTATAAAAGCCACAAGCGCATGTTCGGAAAGAAAAGCGGCTGTTATTGAGAGAAGCGGAGCAAATATAAGCGCAAATTTACGAAGTGACGTACTGGTGCCCAGAAGCAGAATTCCGATCCTCTTGTCAAGGCCTGTTTTACTTATGGCTGCGGCCAGGGCAAGTACGCCGAAGATAAAGATTACAGAATCTTTTGCATAAGCCTTTGCCACACTGCTGGGCTGAAAAACTCCGAAAAAATACATGAGCACACCGACAAGAAGGGCGGTAATCCCTATGGGAACAGCTCCTGTTGCCCAGAAAAGTGCGGCAACCACGAGTACGCCAAGCATTACTTTAGCCCTGAATGTTATCTTGTCCAGACTCGGAGCAATTTTTATAATTTTTCCGTCAGGCGCTTCCGTTTTTTTATAAAGTCCGGCTTTTTTACCGTAATACTCTATTATTGTCTGGCCCTTTTCCATTTTTTGGTATTCGGCATATCCTGAAATATCTTCTCCGATCACGCCGGTTTTTTTTGCGCTTAAAAAAGTTTCAAGCTGCTTGGGCGCAGGCATAAAAATAATTAATGCAAAAAGAATTACTCCAAGCATAATTACTCCGGGCCGGGCATTCTGCACACCCATGAGCCGGCTTTTCAGGCTCGTTTTTTGGACATCGGGAATTTCATGCCTGGCCATGGCATATACCCGTTCCTCGGCCGCCGCCCTGATCGTTTTTATTAAGTCGTCCAGAGGACAGGGCTTTTCCAGGTACGAGAAAACATCATGTTTTCCAGTGAGCCGCGCGGATTCGACACTGCCGTGGCCTGTGTGCATAATCACCTGAACTTCCGGCCTGATTTTCTTTAAATCTCTCAGAGTCTGGATTCCGTCCATCCCAGGCATCTTCTGATCTAAAACCACAACTTCCGGGTTTTCATGACGCACAACTTTAATGGCATCCTCTCCATTACTCACGTCCATGACGTCAAAGCCCCTGAGAGCAAGCTGACGGCCAAGGTTTTCACGGAATCTGTCTTCATCGTCAATCAGCAATACTCTTAGCTTTTTTTCTTCATCGGCTGTTTTATGATCTCCCATAATTTTTCCTTTTTATTAAGATGAAAATAAATTTCACACCCACCTCATTCTGCTCTGTGTATGGGTAATGATATAATAAAAGAGCTCCCGGAACCCTTCAGAGACTGTACATCAATAGTTCCGCCAAGTGATTCTACAATACTTAAGGATACACTCAAGCCGAGCCCGGTTCCTTTGCCGACCTCCTTTGTGCTGTAAAAAGGGTTAAATATTTCACTAATCTGTTCGGCAGACATTCCGCTGCCGGTATCCTTAACCGTTATCCGTACATATTCATCGGTTCTGCCGGTAGTAATTGTAATTGTTCCCGGCCCGGAGATAGAATCACCGGCGTTATTTATAAGATTCAAAAAAACCTGTCTCATCTGATCCCCATCCAGAAGAAGGTCAGGCAGGCCGGGGTCATAATTACGTATAATTTCAATATCTTTTACCTTAAATTCACGCTCTTTAAGCCCGCGTGTAACTTCATTAAGAATTTGATTAATATTACATGGAGTAAGCTGAGGCTCATTTTTACGCCCGAAATCGAGCAACTGTCTTGTGATAGTCTTTGCTCTTAATACTGCTGAATCGACTGTATCGATTTCCTTAAGAATATTTTCCGGACTCGGGTCAAGATTAAATTCAGGGTTCAGCAAGTCCCTGATAACGCCTGTTGTTGCAATAATTATGGCCAGGGGATTGTTTATTTCATGGGCGACTCCGGTTGCCAGCTCACCAACAGAGGCAAGCTTTGAGGCATGAAAGAGCTGATGCCGAAGCTGATCCTTTTTTTCAGCAACAGCCTGGGCGTAACCTAACTGTTTGCTTGCGGCAAACCATATTCCTGCGGCAATAAGAAAAAAAATGACTACGAGAATAACGCTCATAGTGCGTCTCTCCTTATACATTCCCGCGTGAGCTACCTTTAAGGGCTGACTTACAAGCAATGCCCAGGGAGTTTCTTTCAGCCAGGCGTATCCTATAAGTATTGAATCACCATTTATCATAATTTCCTTTACGCCGGATTCATCTGTGTCCGGCGGAATATAGATGCTTTTGCCGAGCAGTTCGCCCTTGTCGGGATCAACGATCTGGTACAGGCCGTCTTTATTGATCAAAGAGGATTCAACTGCCTTGCCTTTACTTATGGATCTTAAAAACATATAAAACTTGTCCGGATCGAGTGTGGACCGCATGAGATAAAATTTTCCGTCAATTTTCTGCCTGACTGCTATTGTAAAATGGGGTTTTTTTCTAAACCCCAAGTAAATATCACTTATATAATAATGCCGCTCTTGATTCAGCAGGGTTTTAAACCAGTTTTCATTGCCGTAGTCTTTCCCCTGAAGATAAGAAAAAGGCCCGGAATAGCCTGTCTGAATCCCTTTTTCATTAAGAAAACCAACATCGATGAATGCATCACTGGCCTGTCTTAAGTGCTGAAGATAATTTTGCATTCTTTGCTGAGAAGGAGTAAGGCTGAAGTCAGCACCGTGAAAGAGGCTGAAAATATTAACAACCCGTTCCTGTAGAAAAAGGTCGATTGTATTTTTCTGGCTCTTTGAAAGCGCTTCCAGGTTAAGCCTTCCCGTGTTTTTCAAAGTGGAGCTGAACTGGTATTGAAAATAAGCAAAAAATGCGGCATAGGGAAGCATAAAAGCGGCCATGAGCCCCACACAGAGCCTGATTTTAAGGTTTTTGAAAAACTCTTTTCTTTTGCCGGTTTGCGCTTTAATGGTCTGTCTTTTTTCAAAGGCTTCCTCTATTTTTTCGCTGATATCATTAATGTCGGCAGGCTTCATTAAATAGTTTGCAGCGCCTATTTTCACCCCTTCAACCGCAGATTCGACAGTGGCATGTCCGGTAAGCATGATGACCTCAATTAAGGGAAAATCACGCTTAATTCTTTTCAAGGTTGATATTCCGTCCAATTCAGGCATTTTTACATCTAAAACAACAACCTGAATATTAGTTTTTTTTAGTTTTTCAAGCGCCTCTATACCGCTTGATGCGGTTTCGACCCGATACCCCTTTTTTTCCAGAAGCTTTTTGGTGGTGGCAAGAAATCTTTCTTCATCATCTACCAGCATTACTTTTATTTTCGCCATGTTATTTTCCTGATTTAATAATTGCCGCATTTGTTAATAAAAATATTTCGCGCGTGAACCAGGGAAATCAAACTGAACCAACAGGGATTACATGGCTTATAAAGAGCAACCTTTATGCCAAAGATCGATTAAGTGTGGAAAAGCATTAAGCAGATAAAATATCACAATATATCGGCATAATGTAATAAGCTTATACCTAAAGGCGGAGATACGGCTGTGTCAGTATTTTTTACATATTGTAAAACAATAAATAAGTTTTAATCCGTATTTTTCGTAAAGTAAGAAGTTGTTCATAATGCAAGGCGGAACAGCTAATAGTAAATTGTTTTTTTTTACACAATGTAAAAAAAATCGACACGTCTTTTTATATCTCCTGTCCCCGCTGGAAAATCAAACGACATAATTTCTTTTATTTAAAGAGGTTATGCGCAGAGAAGATTGAATTGTTTTTTGGCATGAACGTTGCGGTTATTTGAATGATAATATCTTGCCACTAAATTCTTTAAAGGAAGTTTTTATATGGAAAAAAATTATTATAAAAGCATCGGAAAAAACATACTCAAGGCGATAATCCTGGCTCCGGGAATCCCTTTTATATTAATACTCGGAATCGGGTACTACTACTTTACAACATCCGTTCAAACCACCACCATTGACAATATCAAAAGAATCGTGGAAGACCACCGCCACATGATTGAATCTTTCCTGGAAGAACGGAAGGCAGACCTTGAATTTGTGGCCGATTCATACAGCCCTGCGGAGTTGAGCCGATCTGAAATACTAAGTAAGGTTTTATTAGACCTGCAAAAAAAGTCAGGCGCTTTTGCGGACCTTGGAATTTTTAATGAAGATGGTCTGCATGTGGCGTATCAGGGCATGTACAAACTGAAAGGAAAAAATTATAAGGAGGCTTTCTGGTTTAAGGAAGTAATTAACCAGAATTATTATATCAGCGATATCTTTTTAGGATACAGACGGGTGCCCCATTTTATTATTGCCATCACAAGCATAGTTGACGGTAAAAAATGGGTGATTCGAGCTTCTATCGATTCTTATATATTTAATAAACTGGTTGAAAAGGTTCGCATAGGCAAAACAGGTGAAGCATATCTTTTAAATAGTAAAGGGATTCTCCAGACAGCGTGTCGTTCCGGCGGAAATCTCATGGACAAACCCATAGATAACATAGGCTATAATGAAAAGTACAGCGGCATTAAATCATTCATTAAAAAAGACGTCACCGGAAGAAAATTTGTTTATTCAACCACCTGGCTGAAGGACAAAAAATGGCTGCTGGTGGCAAGGCAGGAAAAATCAGATGCTTTCAGTGCATTCAACGCAGCTCTTTACCTGATAATTGTCATACTTGTCATAGGAGGAGTTGTTATAACAGGAGTTGCCTTTTATATGACCACCAGGATTGTAAGGCGTTTAGAGCGGGTTGATTCGGAAAAAGAGAGTATAAACCAGCAGCTTATCGGAGCCAGCAGACTCGCAGAGCTTGGTGAGATGGCAACCGGATTTGCTCATGAAATCAATAACCCTTTGCAGGTAATAAAAAGCGAACAGTCCCTTATGGAGATGATCTTATCTGATTTTAAAGAAAGCGGGCAACTACCGGAATCTGAAAATTTAAAAGAACTGGAAGATTCCATGAAACAGATAGAGATTCAGATAGGACGATGTTCAAAGATAACCCAGGCTATTTTAAAGTTCGGAAGACAAAAAGATACTCTGGATACAAAATTAGACGCAAAAAATTTTATCCCTGAAATTGTCAGCATGGTGACAAACAGGGCAAATGATAACGGCATAGCCATACATCAGGAAATAGAAAACGGGCTTTCTTCCATAAAAGGTGACCCTGCACAGCTTCAGCAGGTTCTACTAAATCTTTTAAATAATGCCATACATGCCATAATTGAAAAACACGGAGTTCAGGGCGGTGAATTATTTATAACTGCTGAATCCGGCAGTAACGATAAAATAAAAATAAAGGTAAAGGATAACGGCATGGGAATAGACAAAAAAAATCTTGAAAAAATATTCTCGCCGTTCTTTACAACAAAACCGGTTGGAAAAGGAACTGGTCTGGGACTTTCAGTATGTTTCGGAATTATAGATAAAATGGGCGGTATTATGGAGGTTGAGAGTAAAAAGGGCGCTGGAGCCACTTTTACGATTACTCTGCCTGCAGCAAAATAGTATTTAAACTTATTAATAATTAAGGGGATAAAATATGGAAGTTTTAAAAATAATGCTGGTGGATGATGAGGAAAGATTCCTTTTAACAACAAAAAAATTATTGTCAAAAAAGGGGTATGAAGTTTTTACCGCATCCAGTGGAGCCGAAGCTTTGGACAAGCTGAGAAAACAGAATATTCACGTGGTTATTCTGGATGTTAAAATGCCCGGGATGGACGGCATGGAGACCTTAAAGGAGATTAAAAAACATTTCCCTCTTGTTGAGGTTATTATGCTGACCGGGCATGCAACCGTGGAATCGGCTGTGGATGGTTTAAAATCCGGGGCAACCGATTATTTAATGAAACCTGCAGCCATAGAAGAACTTATAGAAAAATCAGAGGAGGCATTTGAAAAAAGAAAGAGGCTTGAAGAAAAAATTCGTTTGGCGCAGGCCAAAAGAATAATGAAGTCGCCGCGTGAAATAATCAAGGGAAAGTAGATAAAAAGGAGGGAAGAAATGGGTGGAAAAATACGTGTATTGATGGTTGACGACGAAGAACAATTTCGCGCCACAACTTCTAAAATATTGAGCAGAAAGGGCTATGAAACAACTATGGCCGGATCAGGGGAAGAAGCGCTCAAAATTTTAAAAGAATCAAAGCATGATGTTGTTATCCTTGATATAAGAATGCCGGGAATGGACGGGCATGAAGCCTTGATGGAAATAAAAAAAATCAGCCCGGAAACAAAAGTTATTATGTTAACCGGACATGGAGGGAGGGATTCGGCGGGTGAAACACTTGCCCTGGGAGCTTATGATTATTTAAGCAAACCGTGCGATATTAATCTGTTGTCTTTAAAAATCAACGACGCATATATGAGCGGCAAAGAAAAAGAAAAGGCAAAAGAAAAAAAAGCCGGCGATATTATGATCCATCTTGATGACTACACATCAATTAACATT
>JAUVKE010000019.1 GCA_030592105.1 Desulfobacteraceae bacterium | reverse complement strand
AATCAGATTATACCTGCTGCCGTACATATTAGCTGAATAGTTACAAAAAATTTATAGTTTTTTCTGGTATAGTTTTTTCTGGTATAGTTTTTCCTGGGACAAAATTTAAGGGGCAAAATTTAAGGTTTGGCTGAAATATGAAAAAAACAACAACTGTAATTGAGCAGCGGCAGCAGAAAATTGAAGATTTAAAGGCCAGGGGTCTAAATCTTTATCCAAATGATTTTAAAGTTTCCCACTCCATAGCTGACATTAAACAAAGGATCAAGGAAACTTCTGAAGCTGTTAATGAACATGATCCTGTTTTCACAGCAGCGGGCAGAATGATGGCCATTAACAAGTTCGGCAAATCATCCTTTATCAGGTTTTCTGATCGGACAGGGCAGCTCCAGGCATATGTGAGAAAAGACTTATTAGGGGAAGAAACATATAATCTTTTTAAACAGCTTGATATTGGTGATTTTGTAGGTTTAACAGGGGGAATGTTTAAAACCAAAACCGGCGAATGGACTTTACTTGCAAAGGAGTTGAAGCTTCTCAGTAAGGCAAGACTGCCGCTTCCTGAAAAGTTTCATGGTCTTAAAGACCCTGAAAAGCGTTACAGAAAGCGTTATGTAGATTTAATAATAAACCCTGATACGCGGGACTGTTTTATTAAAAGAGCCGGGACAATTCAGTTGATACGCTCTTTTCTTCTTGAAAAAGATTTTCTTGAGGTGGAAACTCCAATGATGCAGCCCCTTCCTGGAGGGGCAGAAGCTGAACCATTTGTAACACACCATAATGCGCTGGGCATCGATCTTTTTTTAAGGATAGCCCCGGAGCTGTATCTGAAACGACTGATTGTAGGTGGCTTTGAAAGGGTCTTTGAAATTAATCGGAATTTTAGAAATGAAGGGGTTTCAACACGTCATAATCCTGAATTTACCATGCTTGAATTTTATCAGGCATATTCAACATATGAAGATTTAATGGATATGACCCAGGAGATGTTTTTAAAAATTGCTCTGGAGCTCACCGGCTCTTCTTTGATTACATATCAGGGGGAAACAATCGATTTCGGTGGCAAATGGGATAGAGTTCCCCTTTTAACAGCCCTGGAGGAGATCGGAGGGGTTGATCCCGTGGTTTTAAATGATCCTGAAAAACTCGCTGCTTTTGCGCTTCAGCAGGGGGTAGCTCCGGATAAATCCGGACGGCACGGGAAACTTATCACAAAACTTTTTGATTTGCTTGTGGAGCCCAAACTGATACAGCCCACATTTATCACTGGATACCCTGTGGAAGTTTCTCCTTTATCACGGAGGAGTGAAAAAGATCCTGAACTCACGGATCGGTTTGAACTTTTCATTGCAGGCTATGAGATTGCCAATGGATTTTCAGAGATTAATGATCCTGAGGATCAAAAACAGCGATTTAAACAACAGGTGGAAGATCGGGAAGCAGGGGATGCTGAGGCCCATCATATGGATACGGATTATATAGAGGCCCTGGAATACGGGATGCCTCCCACCGCAGGAGAGGGGATTGGTATAGACAGACTGGTTATGCTTTTAACAGATTCTTCTTCCATACGGGAGGTTATTTTATTCCCCCATATGAAACCTGATACCAGAATATAGGCTGGACTGAAATCCATATGACGTATGAATACTTTATAGGCAGCCGTTATTTTAAGTCAAAAAAAAAATCGGCCTTTATTTCATTTATCACCATTCTTTCAATTCTGGGAATTACTATAGGTGTAATGGCTTTGATAATTGTAATTGCCGTTATGTCAGGGGCTGAATCTGATTTTAGGGCACGGATTCTGGGGATGGATGCCCATGTTTTGCTAATGCGTTATAAGGGCGCATTTAGTGATTATCAGCAGATTACCAGTGATATTACAAAAATTGATGGTGTTACAAAGGCTTCCCCTTATATTCATACCCAGGTTATGCTCCGTTCTTCATCCAGGACTGCAGGTGTGGTTTTACGGGGTATAGATCCTGATACCACAGTTTTGGAGATGAAAAAATTTAACAGCTCTGTTTTACGCCGTCCCATTGGGGCTAATAACAAGCAGAATTTATTAAAACCAAAAATCGTACTGGGTACCCATCTTGCGGAAATACTGGGCGTGATAAAAGGGGATTCTGTTTATGTAATATCTTCCAAAGGTATGCTTTCCCCGGCGGGACATCTCCCTGCCATGAAACGGTTTGTTGTGGCAGATGTTTTTCAATCGGGTATGTATGAGTATGATTCTTCCTTTGCCTTGATTCATCTCAATGAAGCACAAAAAATTTTGCGCATGAAAAATTCCGTCACAGGAATCGGAATCAGAATAACAGATATTTATACAGCCCCATCCATGGGAGAAAAGATTGCCGCTAAATTAAATGGGAAATATCCTGGTAGTTTTTTTGTTACAAAAAACTGGATACAGATGAACCATAATCTTTTTTCAGCCCTTAAACTGGAAAAAAAGGCCATGTTTATTATACTGACCCTCATCGTCCTTGTGGCTGCTTTTAACATAGCCAGTACATTAATAATGATGGTAATGGGAAAAACCAGGGATATAGCAATATTAAAAGCCATGGGAGCTTCAAATAAAAGTATCAGAAAAATTTTTATTTTTAAAGGGCTGGTTATAGGGTTTGTCGGGGCGGCTTTGGGAATGTGTCTTGGTTTTTCAGGCTGTTTTATCTTGAAACATTATAAATTTATTGAACTTCCCGGGGATGTTTACTATTTTACCACCCTCCCTGTTAAGCTGGAAGCTTTGGATGTTTTTTTAATTGTAGGATCAACCATGGTGATCTGTTTTTTAGCAGCAATTTATCCTGCGAACCAGGCGGCCAAGCTTGATCCTGTTGAGGCAATCCGTTATGGTTGATGGCGCTGGTCAATCTGTTTTACCATGCCCTCTTATTTGTGCCAGGCATCTGAATAAAAGTTTTAACAGCAGCGGCCTCTCCATAGATATTTTAAAGTCTGCTGATTTTGAACTGAAGCCTGGTGAAACAGTGGCTGTTACAGGTGCATCAGGGATAGGTAAATCGACATTTCTCCATATACTGGGGACCCTTGACCGGCCCGACACAGGAACACTTTTATTTAAGGGGAAGGATGTTTTTGGGTTTGATGATACCCGCCTTGCAAAATTTCGTAATGAATCTGTCGGTTTTGTATTCCAGTTTCACCATCTGCTTTCTGAATTTTCCGCCATTGAAAATGTTATGATGCCGGCACTGATAAACGGGCAATCAAAAAAAGAGGGGAAAGAGATTGCAGAGGCAATTCTCGTACGGGTTGGGCTTGAGGAAAGATTGTCTCATATGGCAGGCAGGTTATCCGGAGGAGAGCAGCAGCGGGTTGCCATAGCAAGGGCACTGGTCTTGAACCCTCCTTTACTTTTGGCAGATGAATTAACTGGAAATCTTGATCAAAAAAACAGCGATCATATTCATATGCTCCTATTGGAGTTGAACAAGGAGTTGGGGATGTCTCTGGTTCTGGTTACACATAATGTTGAGCTTGCATCTTACATGTCACGTTCTCTCACAATTGTTGATGGAAAAATTGTTTAATCTTTTCAGTGTTCAATTATTCGAAAATCTATAATCATGGAAGTTTTTATGACTATGTATAAATATATAAAATTTTCTTTAATTATTCTTATATTGGCAATCTCTTCTTTGGCATATTCCCTTGAGTCTGTACAGGTTATCGTATTACCTTTTGAAATCGAGGGGGGGAAAGATTATTCCTATCTAGGGGTTGAAATACAAAACAACATCAAAATGCACCTTGAAAACGATGGCGCAATTCTTATAGATTCTTTTTCTGTTTTCGGCTCTGCAGATATAGATTTAACCGATATTGACGATATGTGTGCCAGGGGAGCCGGGGCTGGAGCTGATTATCTGATTTTGGGAAAACAGATTTGGAAGGAGGAAAAATTTTTATTAAATGTAAAAATTTTGGAGGTCTCAAACAATAAGCTGCTTGAGTCCTTTGATGTGGAGGGGGGAGGGCTGGAGGATCTTCCCGGTGTGGCAAAAAAACTTTCTTCCAGAATAACAAACAAAATTTTTAAGCAGGAGATAGTGGCCAAGATAATTATTCTTGGAAATAAACGGATAGAGACTGATGCTATCAGAAAAATAATATCCACCTCCCCCGGCGAGATGTATTTGCTGAAAAATTTTGCAAAAGATCTTAAGGCCTTATATGCCATGGGGTATTTTGATGATATCCGGATTGAAACTGAAGAGAGCCCCGATGGCAAAGTTGTTATTTTCAAAGTAAAAGAAAAACCGAGTATTAAAACCATAAGTTTCAGGGGGCTTGGTGTTTTTACCCCTGATGAAGCCAAGGAAAATTTAACAATAAAAGAGGGGTCCATTCTTAATGTGTTTGAAATCAGCAGAAATATTGTCAGGATGGAAGAACTATATAAAGAAAAGCAATATCATAATGTCAAGATTACCTATGAAACCCATGAGTTAGGAGACGGCCGTGTCGACCTTAAGTTTATTCTTGAAGAGGGTAAAAAAGTCAAGGTGCGACAGATAGTCTTAATGGGAAACAGCATATATTCAGACAAGGAATTAAAAAAGCTGATAAGCACAAAGGAAAAAGGATTCTTCTCTTTTCTTACTTCATCAGGGGTGCTGAATAAAGATGATTTGTACCAGGATGCTGCCAGATTATATGCTTTTTATCATAATAACGGTTATATGCACGCCAAGATCGGAGAGCCGGAAGTTGAATATGAAGGTGAATGGATAGAGATTACCATAAGAATCCAGGAGGGAGAGCGATTCAAGGTGGGAAAGGTTGATCTGGATGGAGAATCAGTAATCCCTAAAGATGATTTGCTTAAAGCGCTAAAGATCACAAAAGAAACATTTTATAACCGTGAGGTCATTCATAATGATATACTTGCTTTAGCAGATCTTTATTCTGACCTGGGTTATGCATACGTCGATATTTTGCCCCGCATCAAGTCAGAGCCTGATATAAAAACTGTTAATATTACCTATGCTGTTTCCAAGGGTGAAAAAGTCTATTTTGAGAAGATTCTTATCACAGGGAACTCGAAAACCAGAGATAAGGTTATCAGACGGGAACTTCCCGTTATTGAACAGGGACCTTACAGTAGAACCGCCTTAAAACGGGCTGAACGGAATCTGGTGAGGCTCGATTTTTTTGAAGATCTCTCTATAAATACATCCAAGGGGAGTTCGGATGATAAGATGGTGTTGAAGGTCAATGTGAAAGAGAAGCCAACAGGTGCCATATCTTTCGGGGGTGGATACAGCAGTGAAGAAAATGCTTTTGTGATGGCTTCGATCTCCCAAAGGAACCTTTTTGGCCGGGGTCAGATACTATCCTTAAAAGCAGAGCTTGGAAGCAAAACAACTAGCTATATTCTCGACTTTAAAGAGCCCTGGATCTTCGATTCCCGCTGGTCCGGTGGAATAAATTTATATAACTGGAAACGGGAATACGATTATTACGATACCAAGAGTCAGGGTGGCGGGTTTTATGTGGGTTATCCTGTTTTTGATTATACGCGGGTTTCATGTTCATACTCCATTGATATGGGTGATATAAGCAATTATTATTATGACACTCCCCAGTCCATTTACGAACTCAATGACCAGACAATTACCTCCAGCAGCCTGACTACCAGATTAAATTATGACTCAAGAAATAAGGCTTTTAATGCGACAAAAGGGTCTGATCACAGCATATCAGTCCAGTATGCCGGAATAGGGGGGGATGTTGGGTATACAAAACTACGCATGGAAACAGGGTGGTATTTTCCTTTATTCTGGAAGTTTGTTGGCTTTGCCCATGGGAAAACAGGGATCATGTGGAAAAATTCCGGAAAGGTTCTACCGGATTATGACCTTTTTAGATTGGGTGGTATTAATTCGTTGCGCGGTTTTGAGTGGGAAGATCTGGCACCGAAAGAGACCATAGATCTTCATGAAAGATATCCTTATTACTATCTTCCAGGGGAGGTCGTTGAGACTGAAGTGGGGGGATATAAATTTGTTCAGGCCAATTTTGAATGTCTCTTCCCCTTTGATGGTGCAGGGGGAATTATGGGCTTTATCTTTTTTGATACAGGCGATCTTTATGATGATGGAGAAAATATCAAATTAGACAGATTGCGGGAAAGTATAGGCTTTGGAGTCAGATGGAATTCACCCATGGGGCCGTTACGTCTGGAATACGGTTATATACTTGATCCTGAAAAAGACGCAGGTGAAGGGGGGCGTTTTGAGTTTTCAATGGGGACAGCCTTTTAATTTTTTATAAAAAAATGATGAATTATGAATTAAGGAATTCTACTAATTTATAAAATGCTATTAAACGCTATCTCATTTTCATATTTTGTTGTGCCTGCCAGGCCATGGTGTTTATTAATAAATAAAAAGGGGGATATTATGATCAAAAAAAGAGTTTTTCATGTTACAGTTCTTTTTTCTTTTTTTCTTGCTTTTAATGCTTTTGCGGCAGATGTTGCCAAATTGGGTGTTATAGATTTTCAGAAAATTCTTAAGGTCTCCGATTCAGGTAAAGAAGCCCTTGGCAAGGTTAATAAGCAGGGGAAAAAAATGGAGGCCGATTTAACGGAAAAGAAAAAAGGAATAGAAGAACTGCAAAAAAGGCTGGAGCGTGAAGCCCTTGTTATGAGCAAGGAAATGCGTGATGAAAAAGGACGTGAGCTTAGAATAAAAATTAATGACTTTAAGGTCCTTGAAAAAAAATATCAGTCTGAGCTGTTTGCCCTGGAAAAGAAACATGTTTTAGTCTTTAAAGAAGATGTCTTTGGTATAGTCGAACAGATCGGTAAAAAAGAGGGGTATCTCATGATAATAGAGAAATCGAGCGTAGTCTATTATCCCAATACAATAGATATTACAGATACTGTTATTGAAAAATATAATGCAAAAACCAAAAAAAACTGATCATAAGTTAAAGGCTGAATCTGTGCGCAAGCTATCCCTTAAGGAGATTGCTGTTTTGGTTTCCGGCCATGTACAAGGGAATCCGGATTTGATTATATGTGGTGCGGCACCTTTTGAAAATGCTGCCCAGGATGATATTGTTCTTGCAGAAAGTGTAAAATATCTGAAAAAGATTAATGAAACTTCTGCTGGTGCATTGATTATTCCAAAAAATAAATTTGAATCTGGTCAGATTGATACCTCAAAAAACCTGATTATTCTGGATAACCCCAGGGTGGCTTTTGCAAAAGTTCTCCAGTTTTTTGTCCAGGGAAAAAATCCACCTTCTTTTACTGGTGGTATCAACCCGGATGCCAGGGTGGGGAATAATTGTAAATATGGTGACAATATTTCCATTGCTCCATTTGTGGTGATCGGGAAAGATGTAAAGCTTGGGAATAATGTTGTTTTGCATCCCAATGTTGTCCTGGGGGATGATGTTGTCCTGGGGGATGATGTTTGCATATACCCCAACGTGACAATCTACAGCGGCACCATTATGGGAAGCAGAATTATTATACATGCAGGTACAGTTATAGGAAGCGACGGTTTTGGTTTTGCCCCTGACGGAAAAAAGTATCATAAAATTTATCACTCCGGTATTGTAAAAATAGATGATGATGTGGAGATCGGTGCATGTAATACCATAGACAGGGCTGTTTTCGGCCAGACATGGATAAAAAGAGGGGTTAAAACAGACAACCTTGTACACCTGGCACATAATGTTACTGTGGGGGAAAATTCTGTTATTGTTGCACAGGTTGGGATTTCAGGAAGTACAAGTATTGGAAAGAACGCTGTTCTGGCAGGTCAGGCTGGAGTAGGAGGTCATCTTCACCTTGGGGATAATGTTACCATCGGCCCCAAGGCCGGTGTAACAAAATCGGTTAAAAGCGGCAACGTGGTTTCAGGTGTTCCTGAAATGCCCCATAAATTATGGCTAAGGGTTCATACTCTTCTTCCAAAACTTCCCCAGATCAATAAACGACTTTTAAAAATTGAAAAAATTTTGGATAAAATCAGTAAAAAATAAGCGAAAGGGAATCGAATAATGGATAAACCTTATGATATTTTAAAGATTATGGAGTTTTTACCCCATAGATACCCTTTTCTTCTTTTGGACAGGGTCATTGATCTTGTTCCTGGTGAAAGCATTGTTGCGTTGAAAAATGTTACGATCAGCGAGCCTTTTTTTCAGGGACATTTTCCCAAAGAACCTATTATGCCTGGGGTTCTTATGGTGGAGGCCATGGCTCAGGCCGGAGGTGTGCTGGCCTACGAAACAGTGGGGGGCAAGCTGGAAAATTCAGCAATGTATTTTATGGGAATGGATAAGGTTAAGTTTAGAAAGCCTGTTATTCCGGGGGATCAGCTTATTTTTGATGTTAAAATAATACGTCACAGATCGACTGTTTTTAAAATGGCCGGAACCGCCAAAGTCGACGGAAAGATTGTGACCGAAGCTGAATTAATGGCTTCTTTGGGAGAAAAATAGTGATCCATGAAACAGCTATAATAGATCCTGGCGCTCAAATTGGACAGAATGTATCCATAGGTCCCTATTCAATTATCAATGCCAACGTAACCATAGACTCCGGTACTGTAATAGGCCCCCATGTGGTTATTGATTCCTTTACTTCAATAGGCTCTGACTGCCGAATATTTCAATATGCATCCATTGGGGCAGAGCCCCAGGCTTTGAATTTTAAAGGTGAAGAAACCTGGGTTAAAATTGGGCGTGGTTGTGTTGTTAGAGAATTTGTAACCATAAACAGGGGCACAGGTTTTGGCGGGGGAATAACTGAACTAGGGGATGAAAATTTTATAATGGCCTACGCCCATGTGGCACATGATTGCAAAACAGGTAACAGGGTGGTCATGGCTAATGCTGCCACCCTGGCCGGTCATATAACCATCGGCAGTCATGTTACCATTGGAGGCCTCACCGCTGTTCATCAATTTGTAAGAATCGGCGATTATGCATATGTAGGGGGCAAAGCTGCTGTTGTAAAGGATATTGTCCCTTTTGTTATCGCGGCCGGAGACAGGGCTAAACTTCATGGATTAAATAAAGTTGGATTAAAACGCTGTGGATTTTCAGAAGAGGCTTTGTCGCCGGTGAAAAAGGCTTACAGAATTATTTTTCGTTTTAGCCTTGCCTTAAATGAGGCCATTGAGCGGGTTAAGGCAGAAATCGACCAGACTCCGGAAGTACTCTCCCTTATCGAGTTTATTAAATCATCCCAACGGGGCATTACAAGGTAAAATGGTAACTATTTATAGATATTTATATAAATAGTTTCAGAGCCTGGTCGAATTTCAGAAATAAACTGAGCTATAATAAAATTTAAAAACCTCTGGAACTCGCTGCGCTCAAACAGCCAGAGTCTTTTAAATTTCACCATAGCTCAGTTTTGCCATCTGGCTCTATGAAATTTATTCGCAATAGCGGAAAAAACAATTAAACTTCCCGTATTTTCTAACCGGACACTACTGATAGTTTATGCGTATCGCTGAATAACTACAACAACTGAACAGTTACAATAAAACAAATATTTTTATGAAAATTGGACTCATAGCAGGCAGTGGTCAGTTCCCGATAATTTTTTCTAAAGCAGCAAAATTAAAAGGTTATTCAGTTTTTACTGCTGCATATATTAATGAGGCAGATTCCGAGCTTGAAGAATATGTGGAGTCTATCAAATGGATACACCTGGGGCAGCTTAATCGGCTTATTAAATTTTTTAAAGCAAACAAAGTAACCAGAGCCGTGATAATCGGCGCTATAAAAAAAACCAGGATGTTTTTAGATGTCAGGCCGGATATAAAGGCTGTCTCTCTTATTGCCAGATTAAGGCACACCCATGATGATACCATATTGACCGCATTTGCGGGTCTGCTGGAAAAGGAAGGAATCCAAATACTTCCATCAACCTTTCTCCTTCCTGATTTACTGGCAAAGGAAGGCTGCTGGACAAAGTCAAAACCGACAAAAGCCGAGAAAAAAGATATTGAGCTTGGGTGGAAACTGGCAAAGGAAATAGGCAGATTCGATATAGGGCAGTGCGTTGTGGTTGGGGGAGGATCTGTTTTAGCGGTGGAGGCGGTTGATGGAACAGATGCAACAATTAAAAGAGGTGGTAACCTGGGAAACGGTTCCGCTGTGGTGGTCAAGGTCTGTAAACCTGATCAGGATACAAGATTTGATGTCCCGGCAATTGGAGCAGATACTATTTTGAATATGCACGAAGTAAAAGCAAGGGTACTTGTAATTGAAGCCGGAAAGACTCTGGTCTTTGACAGGGAAGAGATGATATCCTTTGCAGATAAATATAAAATCGCAATAGTTGCCATTAAAAAAGGTGATTAAGATGAAAGAAACAAAGAAAAAACTTCGTCTGGGTGTTGTGGGTACCGGATATCTTGGAAAATTTCATGCTGAAAAATATGCTCACATGGATGATGTGGAACTTGTGGGCGTTGTTGATACTGATAAATCAAGGGCTATTGCTGTGGCAGACAAATTGTCGACAAAAGCGTTTTTCAATCACAGAGACCTGCTGGGGATTGTTGATGCTGTCAGTATAGTTGTCCCTACTCCAGAACATTATTCTGTGGCCCTGGATTTTTTAAAAAGGGATATAGATATTCTCATTGAAAAACCGATAACAGCGACCCTTGATGAGGCAGATGAACTTTTGAATCATGCAGAATCAAGGGGCCTTATCATTCAAGTGGGACATCTGGAGAGGTTTAATCCTGCTGTGGTTGCCCTTGCTGGAATTTTAAAAAAACCGATGTTTGTTGAATCCCACAGATTAAGTCTTTTTAAGGAACGGGGGACAGATATAAGCGTGGTGCTTGATCTTATGATCCATGATATTGATATTATATTAAATTTTGTTAAATCAGAAATCAAAAGTATCCAAGCCTCGGGGGTTCCTGTTATATCCAGCCATGTTGATATTGCAAACGCCCGTCTTGAGTTTAAAAGCGGGTGTATTGCAAATATTACGGCAAGCAGAATTTCCACTAAAAATGAGCGTAAAGTCAGGCTTTTCCAAAGGGATGCGTACATATCCGTCGATTTTGCCAACCAGAATATAACTATTATAGGTAAAGACGCAAAAACAGTAGATGGGATCATTCCCGGGATGGGAATAAAAAAAATTGAGTTTTCCCAGACCGATGTTTTAAAAGAGGAGCTTTTTTCTTTTGTTGATTCTGTAAAAAGCCGGAAGGTTCCAGCTGTGACCGGACAAATGGGGCGCGATGCCTTAAAGATAGCTCTAAATACAATGGAGCAGATTCATTCGGCCAACACCCGGTTTTTGGGGCTATAATTCCATGGGGGAGTTGAAAATAAAAAAAAAAATCATGATTATAGCGGGTGAAGCTTCTGGTGATAAACACGGAGCTAAACTTGTTATGGCAATGAAGGAAAAAAGGGATGATCTTTTTTTCTGCGGCATAGGCGGGGATGCTTTGCAGGCTGCCGGGGTTAAAATTATAGTCCATGCTTCCCAGCTTTGTGTTGTGGGAATCACCGAAGTTTTTTCTAAAATTCCCAGCATATTAAAAGGACTTGCTGCTGCCCGGCGATTAATACAGACCCTTAAGCCTGATCTTTTAATTCTGATAGATTTTCCTGATTTTAATCTCCATGTTGCAGGTGCTGCAAAAAAAAATGGGATACCTGTTCTTTATTATATAAGTCCCCAGATTTGGGCATGGAGAAAGGGCCGAATAAAAAAAATAGGGGAGCTGGTCGATCATATGGCTCTGATACTCCCTTTTGAGGAAATATATTATAAAAAACATGCTGTTCCCGCCTCTTTTGTGGGACATCCTTTGCTGGACGATAATTCCGCCGGCAACAAATCCGGTTTTAAAAAAGAACCTGACCTGGTTTTAGGGATACTTCCAGGTTCCAGAAATAGTGAAATTATACGCCATCTTCCAGTTATGCTTGATGCAGCAGATCTCCTCTCTGCAAAAAACAGAGGGCTTAAGGTTATTGTTTCCGTAGCCGGCACCGTTGATAAAACTCTTGTTAACCGGATTTTTGGAGATTACAAGGGTAATACGAAGTTTGAAATTCATTCAGGTGGCGTTGATGAGGTTATTGAAAAGAGCAGAATTGTTGTGGCTGCATCCGGAACTGTGACCCTGGAGACTGCTATCTCAGGAACTCCCATGGTTATAATTTACAAGATATCCCCTTTGAGTTACATGCTTGGAAGGGCTTTGATAAAAGTAGAGAATATAGGGCTTGTGAATCTTATCGCTGGAAAAAAGATTGTCCCTGAGTTGATTCAGGGGGATGCTTCACCGGAAAAGATAGCAGATACACTCAATAGCATGTTGAATAATCAAGTAAAACTTGAATCTGTTAAAAAAGAACTTCTTGGTATAAAAGATTTACTGGGAGGTCCTGGAGCTTCCATGCGTGTTGCTGAAATAGCACTGGGCCTTGCAGAAAATTGCTGTGTGAAAAAATAGATGTTCGATAAAATTAAAAAAAATATTATTGAATTAAAAGGGAATCTCACGGGTGTTTTTGGTAATCTTTTTATAAATTCTCTTTTTTTTACAACAAAAATAGAGACCGTTGGATACAACAATGTAAGTTCAATTTTTTCTTCAAAAAAGTTTATATTTGCACTCTGGCACTCACGACTTTTGCTTATAAGTTATATGCATAAAGAATCCGAATGTGCGATTATTGTGAGCAGTTCAAAAGATGGTGAAATTATAAGCCGAATTCTTCAAAGGCAGGGCAACCAAACTGTTCGGGGTTCCACCTCAAGGGGAGGTGTTCGTGCCCTGGCAGGTCTTATAAGAGTTTTAAAACAAAAGGTAAGGCCGGGTGTGATCACACCCGATGGACCCAGGGGGCCGCGGTTTAAATGTAAGGGGGGGATAATAACCCTGGCAAAGAAGATGGGCTATCCAATTGTACCCCTTACCTACAGCGCAGGAAAAATCAAGATTTTTAACAGCTGGGACAAATTTATTCTTCCCTATCCCTTTACCAGGTGCCGAATCGTTTATGGTAATCCTGTGTATGTTGAAGCAAAAGCTGATAAAAAACAGGAAAATATCTGCAGGGTGGCTCTTGAAAATGAATTAAACAGAATTACAAAGGAAGCAGACCTCCACTTTAATCATAATATCACATGAAAATAAAAAAAAGACCTGACTCAGTAACAAAAACCCGAAATCAGTATTTACTAGAACTTATAAAAAACAGCTGGCTGCGGCTTTTTACGGCAATGCTCTGCATGCTTGTTATTGCCGGAGCAACATCTGCCATACCATTTTTAATAAAACCTGCTGTGGATGACATTTTCATCAATAAAGATGTCCGTATGCTCAAGATTATTCCCCTGGCAGTGATTACTGTCTATTTTATTCTTGGTACGGCAATGTTTTGTCAGGAATATCTTATGTCCTATGTTGGGCAGGACATAATAAGAAAGCTCCGTAATATGCTTTATGACAAGATTTCTGATCTTTCTGTCTCTTTTTTTCATAAGGAGACAACAGGGGTTTTAATGGCCAGGATAACAAATGATGTTAATATAATCAAATCCATGGTCTCATCGGCTGTAACCGGTGCTTTAAGGGATTCTTTTACAATTATCGGCCTGGTTTGTGTGATATTGTACAGGGACTGGAAAATGGCGATTTTTGCCTTGATTGTTCTCCCTGTGGCCTTTTATCCTGTTGTTAAACTTGGAAAAAAGGTCAGAAAGGTCAGCTCGGGAGCGCAGGCGGTCATGGGGGACCTAAACTCCTTTCTCCATGAAACCTTTTCAGGAAATATGATCGTAAAGGCTTTTGGCATGGAGTCCCATGAAAAAGAACGGTTTTATAAAAAATCAAAGGGACTTTTCAGGCTTGAGATGAAATCTGTAAGGGCCAAGGCCATGACCTCTCCAATAATGGAATTTCTTGGAGGGCTGGGGGTCGCCTTTGTATTGTGGTATGGGGGTTTTAAGGTGATTTCCGGAGAATCCACCCCGGGAACTTTTTTTTCTTTTTTAGCAGCGGTTCTTATGCTCTACGGCCCTGTGAAAAAATTGAGTAAATTGAATAATGTTATTCAGGGTGGACTGGCAGGTGCAGACAGGGTTTTTGATATAATAAACAGAGATACGGATATTAAAGAGTCTGAAAATCCTGCAATTCTTCACCCAGGACCCCATGATGTGACTTTTCATAATGTTTCTTTTACATATGCAGATGAATCGGTTTTAAAAAATATTAACCTCCATGTTGAAAAGGGGCAAATCCTTGCCCTGGTTGGAGCCAGTGGTGGTGGTAAAACAACCCTTGTTAACCTTATTCCCCGGTTTTATGATATTTTTGAAGGTGCTGTAAAAATAGACGGGATTGATGTGAGAAATTTGTCCATCTCTTCCCTTCGAAAGGAGATTGCTCTGGTTACCCAGGCTCCCATTCTGTTTAATGATTCCATCAGAAATAACATAGCTTATGGTAATAAAAACGCATCTTTTAAGGAGATCGAAAATGCTGCAAAAGCTGCCTATGCATATGATTTTATACAAACTCTACCTGAAAAATTTGATACTCCCATAGGAGAACTTGGGGGACGGCTTTCAGGGGGAGAGAAACAAAGGATCTGTATCGCCAGGGCTTTGCTCAAAGATGCTCCCATACTTATTCTTGACGAGGCAACATCTTCCCTTGATACAGAAGCTGAAACCCTTGTAAAAAAAGCTCTTGAAAATTTAATGAAGGGACGAACTACATTTATTATTGCCCACAGGCTGTCCACCATAAGTTACGCTGACAGAATAATTGTAATGGTAAATGGACAGATAAAAGAGGAGGGGACCCACATGGAGTTGATCAGTAAAAAAGGTGAATATCATAAACTTTATACCATGCAGTTTGACGATGTACAGTAACTTTCAAATAAGCCTGAAGAATAGAAACTGGCTAAAATTTGTTTGACAAAATGAATGTCATTTTATTAAATTATAAGGGTTTGGGCAATTTTTTCCAATAAGTGGCCTCAGGCGTTTATAAGAAAATGATGAATTTTGAATTATGAATGATGAATTAAGGAATTCTACTAATTTATAAAATGTTATTAACCGCTATTTCATTTTCATATTTTGTTGTGCCCGACAGGGCATGCTGGTTACATAAAATTGCAGGTTTTTTAAAATGTCAGCGTTTTGTGAATAATATCCGAATTTATCTGGGAATTCATACAAAAAAAGAGGGAAATAATGTCGGTTTTAATTTTACCTAAAACAATAAAAAAAGATTTTGTCCAGGAGATTAAAGAATTAAGCGGACAAGATGTAAAGGTTTGCTTCCAGTGCGGAACCTGTTCCGGGTCATGCCCCATGTCCGAATACATGGAATCTTCTCCTCGAAAGGTTATGCATCTTGCACAACTGGCCATGAGGGATCGGCTGGTTAATCTGAATACCTACTGGGCCTGTGCTTCCTGTCATACGTGCTCCGTAAGATGCCCAAGGGGTATAGATATTGCGCGTGTCATGGAGGCCTTGCGTCAGATTACTTTGAGAAAGAATATAAATTTTATTGAACCGTCAAAGATGTCTGCGGAAACAATAAAGGGAGCCCCACAGATAGCGATGGTTGCCGGTTTTAGAAAGATGACAAGTTGAGGAGAATGATGAAGATTAATTATTATCCAGGCTGCACATTAAAATCCAAGGCAAAAAACCTTGAAAGTGCTGCAATTGCTTCCATGGAAGTACTTGGAATTGAAATGGAGGAGATCGATCGGTGGAATTGCTGCGGTGCTGTATATTCCCTTGCCGAAGATGATCTTATTCACCATGTTGCCCCGGTTCGTGATCTCATAAGGGCCAAGGAGCAGGGAAGCGGAAAGCTGACCGTTTTATGCTCCATGTGTTACAATACACTGGCCAGGGCTAATCTTATAATGAAAAATGATGGAGAAAAAAGAGATACCATAAATCGGTTTATGGATGAGGAGATCGATTATTTTGGTGAAGTTGAAGTGGTTCATCTTCTAAGCTTTTTAAAAGATGAGCTGGGCTGGGATAAAGTGCGTGAAAAAGTTAAAGTACCTCTTACGGGCTTGAAAGTGGCTCCCTATTATGGCTGTACTTTGCAGCGGCCTGCGGAGGTTGGAATAGAACCCATGGGGAGTTATGAATTAATGACGGAATTGCTTCAGGCTCTTGGGGCGACTGTTGTAGATTTTCCTGCTGCTGCTTATTGCTGCGGTTCATACCAGGTTCTTGGGATGCCTGACTCTGCTGCAGATGCGGCATCGAAAATTTTGAATCTTGCCGAAGTTTCAGGTGCTGAGGTGATTGCCACAAGTTGTCCTTTGTGTGAATTTAATTTAGGGAAAAAACAGCAGGGTCTCATTGACGAGAAGAAAATTTCACAAAATATGCCTACATTCTATTTTACCCAGCTTATGGCTCTGGCCCTCGGGCTTGCTCCTGATGTATGTCATTTTGAACTTAACGATTCAAATGCTGTGGATTTTTTGAAAAGTAAGGAATATTCTGTTTAATTATCTGATCTTTATTTAGATTCCATGGATTTTCAGGTAATTAATTTCATAAAATAAAGGTTTTTGTTTGATAACCCTGTGAAATTATTTATATGGAAATCTATATTCATAAAACTAAAAACAGATGAATAACAGATCTGTTTTTTTAAGGAGAAATTAATATGGCTGAAGCACAAGCTAAGCAGGCTCCCAGGGTGGCTACAGGTGATCGGGCTATTTTGCCTGAAGGAGCCAAAACCATATCTGTATATGTTATGGGGAAACGTTATGAAGTCCCTGAAACCCTT
>JAUVKE010000252.1 GCA_030592105.1 Desulfobacteraceae bacterium | reverse complement strand
CCCCCCCTTATAAAAACTATGGTTGACTTCAGGTCTTCCTTAATCGGTTTTTTTTATATACCTCTTATATTTTTTCTTCCTGTTTACTCATGAGTAAAGTAATCATGTGTATGATTTTAAGGTCACATTTGCTGGGCCGAAATAAAAAATATTGACAGTACACATTAAGTAAACATATTCTTCACAATAAGTTACTAACTTGATGCTAAAAATAAGTTTACCTGAGGTTACTAACGCGGAGGAATTATGAAAAATCCTTTTAGTTTCACAAGCATTGTCGAAGGCGAATCTTTCTGCAACCGGCAAAAAGAAAAAGATGAGTTGTTGGATTTTATAATAAATTCTCAAAATATTGTAACTATTCAGCGTCGCTGATTTAAGATACGCAGCAGGTATGATCTGGTTAAAACATTTGAAATTGTTTGAACGGATTAGAGAACGTTAAGAAAGAATTCATCAGGGCTGAACTTATTGACGTTATTTTCTGGTATACTATTACGCAAGCTTATGTTTTTAACAGATTCTTTCTTTACGACTTTTTAGACGTGAATTTTTCATAGTTTAATCAGATTATATCTGTTGCTGTACAGATTAGCTGAATAATTACATTTATGGTTTCTTATGATGCCGATGATGTCAGCCCCAGCGCTTTTTCTGCATTTTTATAGAAAACATTTTCCAGGACTTCCGGCTTGTAACCTTCATTTTTCCATCCACCGATTATCTGGTCGAATTGAAAAAACGGATAATCTGAGCCGAACATTATTTTGTTTTTGCATCGGCTGTTAATCTCTTTTTTTAACTCTTCCGGGAAATATTTAGGCATCCATCCATGAACTTCATTGTATACATTGGCCTTATGGATCAAAACAGATATCATCTCACTCTGAAAAGGCCAGGGACAATGGGATGCAATAATAATTAATTCAGGGAATTGAGCCGCCACATCATCAATAACCGGAATCGGTCTTTCTGTGCCAAGGCGTACTCCCATTCCGCCGGGAGTTCCAGCCCCCATTGCGGTATGCCCCACGCTGATTTTAATGGGGACCTTTTTTTCGCTGCAAAGCTTATAAATTGGAAAAAATCTTTCATCATTAGCAGGGACACCTGTGGCTGCTCCATAATAAAAAAAGCCAAAGGATCCTGCATTATCAATATATTTTTCCAGCTCAACCACGTACTTATCAAGATCCAGTTCATGATTGTAAGGAGCCCAGCTTCCGCAGACCACATCAGGATAATCCCTTTTAAGTTTTCCCATATAATCCCCAAGTTCTTTCATTTCATCAAAACTTGTTGGATTTGGAACGCAGAAAACAGCCTTTATCCCTGCCCTGCGAAAAAGATCCATCATTTCATCCTCGGTTTGATAATATGGAATTTTTGCTTTAAATGTAGCTTCAAAAAAATCTTTCATTTTCAGTGAAAACATTGCCCCTTTTTTGGTCGTCATCTGTGTTTGAAGATCAATAATTTTCATATGAATTCCTCTTCGTTTTTTAGGTTTACAGAATAAAAAATTTTACACTTCTGTTGTTTAAGCAGCCATTCGTATATGGTAATTACGGTTGACATGTAGCTTATGAGTTTGTTATCATAATAAATTATTATACTATTATAATGTTATAATGAATAAAATAATTTTTTGTTTTTTTCAAGGAATATGATGAATCCTGGGCAAAACAATACGTGGCAGGTTATGTGTGAATGTTTTTAAATTTTATTATAAGATGTTCATATAAATAATTTCACTGCGTTATCGGTCGTCGGAGTATTAGAATACGCCTTCCTCCCTCTGGCCTTGTGAAATTTATTGTCTGAAAATCTATAGCTCTCAGTCTATTGCTGGAATTATTTATGTGACGGTCTATGGAATACCTGTGGGTTGTTGACTTTCAAGACAGCATCTTAAAAGGAGTTAATAATGAGTAAAGCAAAAAAAGCAGATTTTAAAGTGCCGCGCTGGAGAGAAAAACCTGCGCGCCTGGAAACATATTCCGGAATCTCTGTGAAAGCAAGTTATGGGCCGGAGGATGTAAAAGATATAGACTATGAAAAAGATGTTGGGGCACCTGGGGAATACCCTTTTACCCGAGGAATACATCCGGATATGTATCGGGGTAAAATATGGACAAGACGTCTTTTTTGCGGTGTTGGTTCTCCCAGCTTTACCAATGAAAGATTAAAATATCAGATTGAACATGGTGCTTCCGGAATAATAATTCCCCCTGATATGGCGTGTAATGTGGACATTGAACCGGATCACCCCCTGGCCGATGGTTTTGTGGCACTTCAAGGTGCGCCAATATATTGCAGCAGAGATACTGACCAGATATTTGAAGGGATTGATCTTTTGTCCACAAGTATAGCCTTTCAATGGTGTGACAGCAGTGCCCTGTTTACATTGGCCTGTTTTTTGAACACTGCTGAAAAAAGGGGCTATGATATATCAAAGCTCAGGGGATCAATTATAAATGATCCATTGCATCAATATTTTGGCTGGTACACAGGGGGGCAGCCCCATTCTTCTCCAAAACTCAAGCTGAAAATAAATGCTGATATTGTGGAATATTGCGCCAAAAACGTCCCTTACTGGCATCCCATAGTCCTTAACTCGTATGATATCAGCCAGTCAGGAATAGATGTATTCCAGGAAGTCGGCTTTGCATTTGCTCTGGCAAAAGAGTACTTTAGAGCCGCAGTGGATCGTGGTGTCGATATAAACAAAATTGGAAGCAGAGTAATGCATGTTTATACTTCCAATATGGAGTTTTTTGAGACAATAGCCAAATTTCGTGCTGTAAGAGTAATGTGGGCAAAGATGATGAAAGAGGAATTCGGCGCCACAGATCCAAAAGCCTGCAGAGCCTTTCTTACTACACATACGGACGGGTATTCTTTAACTTATCAGCAGCCTGCCAACAATATTGTCAGGATCAGCCTGGAAACACTTGCTGCAGTACTGGGCGGAGTACAGTCTACAGATCCCTGCGGCTATGATGAGCCCTATTGCATACCATCCCACAAAGCAGCCCTTATGAGTCTTAATATACAAAATCTCATTGCTTATGAAACCGGTGTGGCCAATACGGCCGATCCCCTGGGGGGCTCCTATTATATAGAAAACCTTACCCGCCAGATAGTAGAGGGTTCCACAAAGTATCTGCAGAAAATTGAAGATATGGGCGGAATGACAGCGGCGATTGAAAATGGCTGGGCAATAGACGAGGTTAACAAAGCAAAAATAATGCGGGATATGGAGGTTGAGGATAAAACGAGGATAGTGCTGGGGGTTAATGAGCTTGAACTTCCTGAAGAAGAATGGGTTCCCGTTGATATTGACAGGGATACATGGATTGATGATACTTCCAGTGAAGAATATCTTGCTTCCCTCAGGGAGTTTAAAAAGAGCAGGGATATTTCCAAAGTGAAAAACAGCCTCCGGGCGTTGCATAAGGTGGCTGAACAAGGGGATAATCTTATGCCTGTAACTAGGGAAACGGTTAGGGCAGGCGCTACATTAGCCGAGGTATCCGGCGTGATACGTCAGGCCAATGGCTTGCCCTATGATCCTTATGATATGGTGGAAAATCCTTTTAAGGGAGATCTTTAATTATGGAAAACACAGTAAAAAAACGAACACGTATCCTTGTGGCAAAGCCTGGACTGGATATACATGACAGAGGGGCGCTCCTGTTGTGTAAAGCATTTACAGATGCAGGGATGGAAGTAATATATACTGGTTTATGGCAGACACCGGAAAAAATCAGCGCTGCTGCCATAGAAGAAGATGCGGATGCTATTGCCATAAGTCTTCTGGATGGTCAGCCAATACCCATTTTTAGACGGATATTTTCCGAGTTAAAAAAAAGAGGTGGGGATGGTATCTGTGTTGTTGGCGGCGGAACTGCAATAACCGATCAGATCAAGCCGGAGTTGAAAAAAATGGGAGTTGCCTGTCTCCATGGCCCTGGCACACGGCTAAAAATAATAGTCGATAGTGTTGTCAAGGCGATAGAGGAAAGCAGATAACTTCTCAATAAATTTGAATTACATGAATCCTGGGGCAGGTGAATAAATTAATTTTTTATGGGTAAGTTTTGAATTTATTTCAAAGCTATAGATTGTCAGATAATTACCCGATTTTAAAATTTGGCACAAGCCCAGAGGGAGGAAGGCGTATTGTAATACTCAGACGACGATAACGCAGTGAAATTATTTATGTTACAAT
>JAUVKE010000394.1 GCA_030592105.1 Desulfobacteraceae bacterium | reverse complement strand
TTATATCCATTTTCTTTTTTGGAATAACAGCCGGGCCGCCGTCAAGCGGTCTTCCCAGACCATTAAAGGTTCTTCCCAGAATATCGTCGGAAAGGCTCAGCTCAATACCCCTGCCGCGAAAACTAATTTTTGTTTCAGGAACATCTATGCCGCTGGTGCCTTCAAATACCTGAACCAAAGCAGTATCGTGCTCAAGCTCAATCACCCTGCCCCTGCGTGTATCACCCGAAGGAAGGTATATCTCCACAAGCTCTTCATTTTTTATTTCGCTGACCCCTTCAACCAGTATAAGAGGCCCCACTATATTCTGTATGGTTTTATATTCTCTTCTCACTTATAATCAGCCTGTTTTTTTATATCCCCGTTCCCAAAGTATGGTGTCCCCGGAATTTTCCCAAAATTTTTATAATATTGTGTTTAGCGGTCGAACCATAATTTTGTCTGTTAAGAGAAAGATCTTTGACTGCAGCGTGCATTGATTTTGTAATTTTAGGGGCTTCATTAAAGTTAAATTCAACGCTGTAGCGTTTCCCTCCCTGAAAAAATAAAAGGTCAACTTTTACAACCTGCTTCGCTCTCCATAATATATCCCCCAAATTTGAAAACATGGGTGATATACTATATATTGTGGCTACTTGAGTCAAGCGGATACCCAGTTCCTTTAAATTAAAATTTAGGTTTATTCCAACATTAAAAAGTTCAAGTGGCACTGCATTAAAATTAGAGTCGAAGTCTTTTGTTATTACCTTTGATTTTATTTTTTTCTTTCAGTAGTGTTAGTAGCAATTTTATTCTCTTATCCATCAGAATAGATTTATACAGATTAAAGGAATATCATAATTCGGTCATGATATTTGTTTTGTTGATAAATTTGTTATTAAAGATTCTGCTCATAAGTTGAAGGATGAAAATATTTATCAAAATACTGATTCAGCATATATTAATAGTTGCTATTGTATGTATTTTTGGATGTTCAACCTCACAGGAAAGGATTAAACTTAAAACCGAAAAAGATTTTCAGGATGCTTTTAACAAAGTCTATTTTCGGGGCAAAGCAAAGTCAGAAGTAACCGTTAAATACGGCCGGATGGATCTGATGACCGGAGATTTTGCAATTGAAGTAGATAGACTTTCCAAATTCCACGAAGGAATCGGTCAGGCATTGCATTATGCAAGGGAAACAGGAAAACAACCAGGATTGGCCATTTTCATAATTAATCCTTCAAAAAAAGATCTGATAAAATTAAAATATGTTATAAAACTTTGCGAGTTGCACGGTATCAAAGTGTGGTACATAAATGATGAATTAAAAAAAGCGAAGAAATGAAGTGATTATTGAAGGCAAGTTACCTCGTTCAAGATTCAAGACCTGACCCCACCCTGTTGTTTCCCTGCTTTGTCAAAACAGACTATCTTGGCAGATTTGTCTGACTTGACCCAGGCCAAAAACCGGGTACCCCTGGCACCGCACACCGCAGACGGCAGTCGGAGTCTTTATTTCAAAACTTTTGCCTTTGAATTTTTTAAGATCGTTTGCAAATACGCGCAGTTTTCCTATGGCCATTCTGAAAAAATCACTTCTCTTCTTTTTTTGGGGATTGTATTCAAATTTATCCAGATTAAGATTTCCCTTTTGCCCAAGAGCAAGGATGCTGCCGTTTTTAAACTTGATCCTGAGCCTTGATTCGGCCCCGGTCTTTACCATGTCATACAGGTATACAGGCATTTCCAGCGCCGCCTTGATTGGCATTGAAACGTCCTTTCTGTAAATATAGACGTTTCCCCGAAGGCGTGTGATCTCCCCGATTACTTTGGCGGCCTGGACCGGCAAAGGCATTGCAAGAGCCAACAGGACAAAACCAGCAATCAAGTATTTGAATCTTATCATGATAATTTTCTTCAAAACCGGAAAAGACTGAAAAGTGTATATTAGTCAACTACTACCGCCAAAGGCGGTGGCTTACAGGCTTGCTGTTCCCTGGAAGGGGGCAGCAAGCCCTCTAAAAGGAAAAAATCAATTATATTTTATTACAACATTGCAAGAAGTGAATACGGGTTAATGGTACAAAAGAGTTAAACAGTTAAGGGTTCGCAAGGTATGTGCCAATTGCGGGGCAGATGCATATCTATTTGATTTTATAGATATTTTTTATCGGCACGCTCGCCTGTTATTTTTTTTATGACGTGAAATACATACACTAACAGATTGGCTTTCCACTAATAAGCATACTAACTATTTGTAATCACAACATTTTTGTTATGAATGTTTTTTCATTCACCTTTTTTTAAAAAATCAAAGATCTGATCCTTCTGGCCGGGATCTTTATCTGTCCGTCATGCATGCTGACTGAAATTCCGGTCTCTACTTTAAAAAAATTGTATAATAACAAAGGGGCCTGTTTTTCTGTGAGTGTATGGAAGGTGGGGAAAAATGGGGCAGATACAGCTTTATCGGCGCTTCCGCCCGCTGTAAAATCAGAGTTTATTCAACATTTGTTGAAATTGAGGAAAAGGATTCTTTAAGAACAGGTTCCCCATTATGGAGAACTTCTGTCAATACTGAGGGATTTCATGAAACGATTTGTTCCTGCGGATATTTCCGGAGTTTCCGGGTTCTGGGGCGGTGTGGATTGAACTATCTGAAATCCGCAGGTTTCATGCCATATTTTTTCAGGAGATCGTAGAGATCGGCTCTGTATCTTCCTGCCAGTTTTGCGGCCTTGCTTACATTGCCTTTTGTGAATTCAAAAAGTTGAATTATATAATTTTTTTCAAAATC
>JAUVKE010000300.1 GCA_030592105.1 Desulfobacteraceae bacterium | reverse complement strand
GTTAACACGAAAAACAATATGCTTTTCAAAGTTAGAAAAAATGCATGACATTGTCATAGGATTGTTGATTAATAAAGTTGAATTTGGTTTAGATATTCATACTAAATTACAGATTTGACCCATTACCTAATTTTTCAAGGCACCCTAAATATTCTTTTAAATGAAAAAAATCCTGGAAGTTTCTAACCGGACACTACTGACAATTTATACAATTTCTCATTATTCTTCTTAATATTTATTCTTAATTTATCATTTAAAAAAATATTATCCGGTCTCTGAGAGCATTTCCCATATTTCGCTGATATCAGGCCTGGTCTGCAAAATTTTTGAAAAGTCCCTGGTGGTTTCAATTCCCCTTTTAACATCGGCGCTTCTGGATGTATCCCCATAAAGAATAGCACCCACAAGATGCGTATCATGAAACACAAAACGCTCGTAAGTGTCATCTTTTTCTTGCTCAATCAGAATATAACTTCCGTCATCCGGTTCAAACTTCCCTATGCTAAACAGATTCACACCAAGAACTTTTAGTCTGTTTGACCGGGGGATTCCTCCGAATTCAGTTTTCAGGCCGGCAGCATTCATGCCTGCTATACTTCCCTGGAACTGCGCCGCTCCCCACAGGCCATAGGATATGCCCCGGTGCTCAGCAAGATCACCGGCAGCGTAAATATCAGGATGGGAAGTCTGAAGATAATCATTTACCAAAATTCCCTGATTCACCTGGAGCCCTGCTGCACGGGCAAGATAGGAATTTGCCCTTATGCCGGTTGAAACAATTACAAGATCAGCGGGCAGTATTTCACCACCCTCCAGCAGAACACCACTTACACGTTCATCCCCGGTTAGTTCTTTAGCAGATACATTGACTCTTAATTTTATTCCCTTGCCGGTAATAGTCTCTCCCAACATTAAAGCAGCTTTCTTGCTGAGTTGCCTCGGCATAAGATAGTCAAAATTTTCTAAAATCGTAACCTGTTTAGCATAATCAACCAGGGCACCTGCTGCCTCAAGGCCTAAAACACCACCGCCGATCACTATGACCCCGGCATTTTTTGCATTTGCGCGTATATAGCGGGCATCATCAAGTGTCCTTAAAGTGGTAACTCCCTCCATATTAGCACCTGTGAGTGGGGGGACAAAAGGATGGGAGCCTGTTGCAAGAATCAACTTGTCAAAAGGATAAGCCATATCGTCATTAAGAAGGGTAACTTTTTTTTGATCCATGGATATTTTTGAAAGCTCATCCCCCATGACAAGATTTATTCGATTTTCTTCATACCAGCCTTCCTGGTGAATGGGCAAGGCATCCTCGCCTATTTCATTTGCAAGCCACCGTGTCAGATTCAGCCGGTAATAGGGGAGATGTTTTTCCTTTGATATTAATAAAATTTCTGCATCATCTGAATATTCCCTTATTGATTCTGCCGCAGCTATCCCTGCAATTCCTCCACCTGCAATAATTATTTTTTCTTTTTTCCCTTTACTCGATTTTATTTCATCCTGTTTATTAACAGGCTCAAAGCTCTTTCCCGGCGTATCGCATACAGGACATTTGTCCGGTGGAGTATCACCGGTATGCACATGGGTACAGACCAGGCATCTCCAGTTATTTGGCTGTGCTGCAGGGAGATCAGGTTTAATTTTTTCATTAAATGATTCAAACAGTTTTTTTGGCGCACCGCAGACAGGGCATTCATCCGGAGGTTTTTTCCCGCGGTGAATATACCCGCATACTGTGCAGCGCCATGCTATACTTTTATACTCATTCATATTTTTCCCCCTGGTGTTTAATAATAGAAATATACTTTCGGGCACCTTGAAAAATTCAAAAAAAGATCAAGTATCCCCGGCACATAAATTAGAAATAACCCGATTTCGTCCTTGTTCCTTTGCATCATATAAAGCATTATCAGCCGCCTTAACAAGGTTGGCAGGCAAAAGTGGATGATTTGGAATAACGCTTGAAACTCCAAGACTCAATGTAACATACGGGCTTGCCTTTGAATGTGCATGGGGGATTTTAAGATTTTCAATTTTCTTTCTTATTATTTCAGCAACAGTAAAAGCTCCCTCAGAAGTAGTATTGGGCAAGACAAGTACAATCTCTTCTCCCCCATAACGGGCAACCAGATCAGCCGGCCGCTTTGGAACCGATGCAACAGCCTGGGCCACAGCATACAGACACTTGTCTCCTTCCTGGTGCCCGTAATTATCGTTAAACAGCTTAAAAGAATCAATATCGCATAGAATCAGCGACAATATGTTTTGTTCGCGCTGCATACGACGCCACTCCTTTACAAGATATTCATCAAAAATGCGACGTGTCGCTATCTGGGTCAAACCATCAATACTGGCCAGGCGGCGCAATTCCTCCTCTGCAAATTTACGCTTGCTTTCATCAAAAATTGTACCATCAAGCCATAGTGGCATGCCATCAGAATCGTAAACTGCCTGTCCGGTTTCTTTCAACCATCGTTCATCGCCTTTGGCATCAATAATTCTATACTCAACGGAAAAAAAAGAAAAAGGTTGTGTTGATTCAATTTCACTGCGAACAGCCTTTTCGACACCTGCCCGGTCTTCAGGATGAATTATATCGCGATAAGTCTCTACATTTTTCAGAAAAAAATGTGACGGAGAATATAAGGTAATTTCTTCAATTTTTTCTGATAGATATTCAATTGTCCAGTGGGCGTCGATACGGAATCTATAAACAGCACCTGGAATACTTGCCACCAGTGCCCTGAATTGATTTTCATTTTCATACAAGGCTTCCGTAATCATAACACGTTCTTTAATCTCATTTTTCAACAGTTCCTTTTCTTTTTCAAGATCTTGATTTTGCTTAATATACGCCCCGAGCCTGGCGTTTGTATCTTTTAGCAATTCTTCCAGACGCCTGACCTCATTGATCTCTTGCACTCCTTGTTCAGCTCCAGGCTGTCCAGCTTTTGAAAAATTCGAGGGTGTCGAAGCAGTCTTTTTTTTAGCAAACTTCGAGACAAAATTTTTTGTTTTCATATACCAATCGCTATCCGGTAATGCCGGAAATGGGGTCAAGGTTAGACTGGGAACTTGCTATTCATTAGTCAAGAGAGCATTAGTACCTTACTCTTGATTTTCTGTCACAGAAAACCAGGAGTAAGGTACTAAATATTTAAAAAAAGAGGCCTCTTGAATAAAGTTTTTTTAATGGCAAAGGTGCTTGTTGAAAAAAATTTGCAGTTCTTGATTGACATAATTTATGGGTAGGGCACATAACGCGGCTGTTGGAGTAAAACTCAACAGCCGCGATAAATTGACCGAGTTAACCAGCCCGCCTACAAGTTTAGCAACCAACTTTGAGCGTGGCACAATGTAGGGGAAAACTCAAGAAAACGCGCGTGCTCGCGGGTCTAGTTGAACGATTGCAAAATAAAGCATTGTGGGTGCAGGTGATTTAGGATTTCTCATTGTTTTTATGCTTGTCGGTTTGTTAAGTCTATTACCTGAGTTAACGCTTCAACTAATTTACAATTCTCTGTTTCTGTACGACTGGCAATACGAAGATAACGATCTGAATCAGGTTGAGTTTTGCCAGCACAATCCTTTATATACATATTATGTTCAATAAATAATTTTTTCGTGATTTCTGGAGCACTTTGCGCATAATTAGGTAGGCGACAGAAAACAAAGTTGGCATCAGGTTTAAAAACAGTCATGCCTTCAATGTCGCAAAGTTTTTTATACAGGCTATC
>JAUVKE010000306.1 GCA_030592105.1 Desulfobacteraceae bacterium | reverse complement strand
CGCAGTTGCTGTTACCCGGGGCCCTGGCCTAGTGGGGTCGCTCCTTGTAGGCTTCTGTTTTGCCAGAGCCTTTGCCATTGCTCTGGATATCCCCTGGCTGGGAATTGATCACCTTGAGGGTCATATAAACTCTCTGTTTTTGGAAAATAATCCCCCTTTGTTTCCCTTTGTTGCCCTCCTTGTCTCCGGAGGTCATACAAATATTTATTATGTAACATCTCACGTCGAGTATGAGCTGATGGGGCAGACACGGGATGATGCGGCAGGTGAGGCTTTTGATAAAGTGTCCAAAATGCTCGGCCTTGGTTACCCTGGAGGGATTACAATAGAAAACCTGGCAAAAGTCGGAAATAAAGATAAAATTTCTTTTCCCAGGGCATATCTTGATAAGAATCGCTTTGATTTTAGTTTTAGTGGGGTTAAAACAGCGGTTAACAGATATATACAGACATGTAATGAAAAGCATGTAGAAGATATTGCTGCAGGTTTCCAGGAGGCTGTTGTGGATGTTTTATCGTATAAACTAATTAAAGCGGCCATGGTGAAAAAAAGCAGGCATATTGCTCTTGCAGGTGGAGTAGCCGCAAACAACAGATTAAGGGAAAGGGTGAGAAAGGATGCCGGGGTTAATGGAATATCAGTTCACATGCCATCTTCAAAGCTGTGCGGAGATAATGGAGCCATGATTGCCGCCTGTGCTTTTCATTATTTGGTAAATGGAAAGATTTCTTCTGTTGATGATGATGTCTTTTCAAGATCTCCGTTTAAAACCTTTGGGGCGGGGCAGTACTGAAAAGTTTCAGGCTATAAAAGATTAAAGCTGTGGAGTACCTCTTTTAATCTGCGGTCTTTTTTTGAAAGATTTTTTAATACCTCAATAAGTCGGAAAAGCTTTGAACCATCAATATTTTCAACATCAAGATCCGCCTCGACCTTTTTAACCCTCTCTGAAACTTTTTTTGTCATTGTGCGCCTGTCCCAGATGGAATAACCGAGAACTGCAATTATTAATACAATCAAAGAACCAAAAAGTGTTGTAATAAGCTCTATTGTTTCCCCAAAGCGCTTGTTTACCTGCTCAAAGCGTTTATCTATCTGTTCAAAGCGTTTGTCCACCTGTTCAAAGCGTCTGTCGACCTGCTCAAAACGTTTATCCACCTGTTTAAATCGTTCTTCGGTTAATTCTTTTAACGCTTCAAGTTGGATTATAACCGTTTTTTGACCGTTTTTTATTTCTGCGAGGCTTTCTATTATTTCTCTATCCGAAATTCTCGGTGCAGTTTCCATTGCAGGCAAAGTTTTTCCCATGGAAAAAATGGTAAAGAAAAATAATAATGCTGTAAAATTTAATTTGAAATTCATACAAACTTTTTGAAATTTATTATTTGCTAACAAAATTAATTTATCTCTTTAATAAAGATTATAGTATAAAAGAATATTTTTCAAGAAAAAGCAATTTATATGATCAATTACGTTTTATTCCATGTAACCTTTAATACCTCCTGATATGTTGTTTCTCCTTTAAGCATTTTTTTTATTGCATTCTCCCGCATTGTAACCATCCCTTCCGCTTTTGCTGCCATATTTATTTGGCGGATATCGGCTTTGGGTGTTGTAAGCTGCATTATCGCTTCTGTATAAGGGAGAATTTCAAAGATTGAGGTTCGTCCGTAATACCCGGTGCCGCGGCAGTTGGCGCACCCCTTTCCCCTTCGAAGATTAAGAGTACCTTTTTTGCTGATATCAAGCCCCATGGTCAGCAGTTCCTCTGAATCAATTTCAAAATATTCTGCACAATTAGAACATATTGTTCTCACCAGGCGCTGGGATATGACTCCTATGATTGTGGATTGTATTAAAAAAGAGGGCACACCAAGATCAATGAGCCTTGTTATCGCGGAAGAAGAATCATTTGTATGGAGCGTGGATAAAACAAGGTGGCCTGTCATAGCTGCCTGGGTAGCATTTTCAGCAGTCTCAAGGTCACGCATCTCCCCTATCATTATGATATCCGGATCCTGCCTTAAAATATGCCTTAATATCGAGGAAAAGGTCACCCCTATGGCCAGCTGAACAGAAATCTGGTTAAAATCTTCATGAATCATTTCTATGGGGTCTTCCACAGTTGTAATGTTAACTTCCTCTGAATTAAGATATCTGAGTGTGGAATAAAGGGTAGTCGATTTTCCGCTTCCTGTGGGTCCGCAGACTAAAAGGATGCCATGGGGCATATTTATAATTTTGTTGTAGCTGATTAAGTCTCTGGATGTGAAACCCAACTTCTCCAGGGGTTGAAATAAAATGTCGGGGTCCATTATTCTCATGACAATTTTTTCACCAAAAGCAACAGGGATTGTTGAGACTCTTATCTCTACTTCAACCCCTTTATTATCTATTTTGATTCTTCCGTCCTGTGGCCTTCGTTTTTCGGCTATATCAATCCTTGAAAGACTTTTGATCCTGCTTGTAACAGCTGAATGAACCTTTTTGGGAAGATTGTAGATAGTATGAAGGAGACCATCTATCCTCATTCGTACACGGCTTGTATCCCTTTTGGGCTCTATATGGATATCGCTTGCTCTCTGGTCAAAACCATAACTGAATAGATGATTTACGGCATTGACTATATGGTGATCATTGGATGGAAGTTCTCCGACTGATTTTAACTTTACATATTGTTCCAGGTTTCCAAGATCCACAGCAGGTCCTGAAAATTGACGTTCTGCAGCGGCAATGGAGCTTTTAAAACCGAAAAATTCATCAATCAATTTTATGATATCGGTTTTTGAACTTATAACAACTTTAACCGGCAGGCGGCTGGCTTTGCTGATATCGTCCAGCACCTCTTTGTTAAATGGGTTAAAAGCGGCTATAATTAAAGCTCCGTCTTTAATACCTATGGGGACAACCAGGTGTCTCCTCGCAAAAGTTCGCGGGATAGTGGTGGTTACAAGGTTAAGATCAAGCCTTAAAGGGTCTATCTTTTTATACGGGATATCCCATTTCCTGGAAAGGGCCAGGGTAATAATATCCTCGTCCACTATTCTTTCTTTGTTATTTGCCCTGGTAAGATTTAAAGAGGTTATTTCATCTATTATGGAAACAGGATACCCTGCACCTGATTCAAAGGAAGATAAGCCTTTTTCATTTATCTCCTCATTACGGGTTTTTCTTAGGGTATCATGGCTTGCAAGAATCTCTTTTGCTCTGGCAGGAGAAATAAGCTTTTGTTTTATAAGAATATTGCAGATATTTTTTGGGGAAAAAGGGTTGTTGATATTGTTTGGCATTATTGTGTAAGTATTTATATCCTTTTAAGTAAATTATGCTCCATGCCCCCGCAGAAGCCTGGACGCTTGATCCTGAGTAGGGGCAGAATCCATTTCTGCCCAGATGATGGGCGGATATGGAATCCGCCCCTACTTGGGTTGCGGGCAAAGCCCCCCTTGGTATAGATGTTCATATAAATAATTTCAGAGCTTGGTCGAATTTCAGCTGAGCTATAATAAGATTTAAAAACCTCTGAAACTCGCTGCGCTTTCAAACAGCCAGAGTTTTTTAAATTTCACCATAGCTCAGTTTCCCCATCTGGCTTTATGAAATTTATTATCTGAACATCTATATAAAAAACGATTTTATTCCGGTATAACTTTTTTTCTGATTTCCTGCTGAACTATAATTTCCAGCAAATGAGGCGCTATATCCGGCATTG
>JAUVKE010000222.1 GCA_030592105.1 Desulfobacteraceae bacterium | reverse complement strand
TAAGGGAACCTCCCATTGAATAATTTTTTAAAATTATTTTTAATTTTATTCTTTCTCTCTTTCACTCTCTCCTCTGCCTATATTGTTTATGCCCAGAACCACAGCTTAAATAATCTTCTTACAGATGAAGACGCTGTCATTATTTCAGATAAAAATGGAAAAATTATTTTTTCAAAAAATTCTTCAAAAAAACTTGTCCCTGCTTCCACGCTAAAAGTACTTACTTCCCTTGCCGCCATCCATTATCTTGGCTCTGACTTCAGGTTTAAAACCGAATTCCATATGGATAATGACTCAAACCTGAAAATAAAGGGGTTTGGAGATCCTCTCCTGATCTCTGAAATAGTAGAAGAAATATCCATCACACTTTGTAACAACCTGAAAAAAAATAAAATAGTAATAAACAATATTATTCTGGATGATTCATATTTTGATCATTTAATTAAAATGCCAGGAACAAATTTATCTAATCAACCCTATGATGCCCCCAATGGTGCCTTGTGCGTAAATTTTAACACTCTCTATTTTAAGCGATTCAAAAATTCCTATATCAGTGCTGAAGCACAAACGCCGCTTTTACCCTGTGCATTGAAAAAAATCAGAAAAACTTTCAATAACAGCGGGAGAATAGTCTTTTCCCATAATAAAAACGAGTATACTCTTTACGCAGGGGAGATGTTTCTCTTTTTTTTAAAAAAGCATGGGGCAAAGATTACAGGTAATATTAAAACAGGAGATATTAACAAAAAAGACAGGCTTATATTGGTGTATGAGTCAAATTTTTCACTCAGCAAAATCATATCAAAACTTCTTGAGTATTCAAATAATTTCATGGCAAATCAATTATTTATTACAATGGGTGCGAATGTTTTCTCCCCCCCCGGCACCATTGAAAAAGGAAAACTTGCTCTCCTTGATTACGCCGACCAGACCCTTGGTATTAAAGATATTAATATCGCCGAAGGATCAGGTATATCAAGGCAAAACAAAATTTCAGCAATGGATATGGATAAGATTCTGTCTCAATTCAAGCCGTACCGAAACCTGATGCGTACCATGGGGAATGAATATTATAAAACCGGAACCTTAAACAACATCGCCACCCGCGTCGGATATATAGATAACGGCAACGAGGATATCAGCCGTTATGTTATAATGCTGAATCGATCAGGAAAATCGATGGACTCCATAATGAAATTGGTACGCGATATTTTAAAATAGATAACACCCCTTCCTCCTCCTGCCTTGCACCGAATTTTAAAATCAGGTTATTAGCTGACAATCTATATATATTGCTCCCTTTAACAATTGCCTTTTCGCAGGATTACGGTGTCGTTAAACAACAAAAAAAATGCTCACAGACCCTATGTATACTGCGCTTTTTAATTTTCGCTACCCTTCTCCTCAGAGAAAAATTCTAATTTTTCAAGGCACCCCATGGTTAATTTTAGTTGACAAATGTTTAGTAACTTATGTATTTTTATAAACTTATAGTCTTACCATTATAAACAAAAAAAATGTTGAAAGGAATATCTAATTGAAAATATTAAATTATACAAAAGAGCATACAGAATTCCGTAAAAAGGCTCGTGCATTTATGGAAAAAGAGATCATTCCCAACATACAGCAATGGGAAGATAACCATGATTTTCCCCGTGATATATGGTACCGTTTGGGAGAAGCAGGCCTTTTATGTGCAACCATTCCCACTGAGTATGGAGGAGCTGGCCACGATCTGTTATACGATGTTATTGTCGCAGAAGAACTTATGCGCGCAGACTCTTCCTGCGGCGGCGGTGTGGTTCTTCACTCCTGGATAACGGTTCCTTATGTTGCTGTTTTTGGAAACGAAGAACAGAAAAAAAAATATCTTCCCAAATGTGTTACAGGCGAATGCATCACAGCAATCGGCATGACCGAGCCTGGTGCTGGCAGTGATCTTACCGCCATTACCACCACTGCAGTGGAAGACGGCGATGATGTCATTATAAACGGCACAAAAATTTTTATATCCTGTGCGGTCTGCTGCGGGCTTGTTGTGCTGGCTGCCAGGGATCCAGAGATTAAAAATCCATATGAAGCATTGTCTTTATACCTTGTAGAGGAAGGGACTCCTGGCTTTACAAAGGGGGTTAAATACGACAAGATGGGGCTCCATTCCCAGGATACTGGAGAACTCATTTTTACAAATTGCCGTATCCCCAAGACAAGCATGCTAGGTAAAAAAGGTGCAGGATTTAAAATGCTCATGCGGGAACTTCAGCAGGAAAGACTTTCAATTGCTATAATGGCGCTAAATGCTACAGAACGTGTTTTGGAAGAGACAATCGAACATTATAAAAATCCTTCTTCAAAATATATAATTCCCAAAACCCAGGTCAATCAGTTTGCCATAGCTGAGATGGCAACAGATGTAAAAATGCAGCGGCTTTTTCTTGACAAGCTCATAGAAGAACATATGGCAGGTTCAAATATAGTAGTTGAAACCTCCATGGCAAAGTACAAAATGACCGAGCTTTCAAGGGATGTGTGCGATAGATGCATTGATCTCCATGGAGACTTCGGAGGAACTGAAGCGTGCCTTGCTGTCAACTATTTAAGGGATGGCCGTTCCATGTCAATTTTTGCAGGAACAAATGAAATAATGAGGCAGATAATCAGCAAATTTATGAAGCTATAACTTGTCATTCAAAGACTTTTAAAGAACGTACCACACGCATGTTTTATCCAGTTTTTTTTAGTAGTATCCGGTTAGAAAGTTGCAAGAAAGAAAATACGGGAAGTTTAATTATTTTTTCCGCTATTGCGAATAAACTTCCCCCACGCAAGATTCTAACCGGACACTACTACTGAGTTTTTTTAATTTTATAAGATTAATTTACTGAGTTTTTTTAATTTTATAAGATTAATTGCCGAACAATATGTATAATAATACTTTATTTATGGAAGAATATTGTGGAAAAAAAAATAGAAAAACCGAAATCAGGCGAAAGAAAAGAAGAATTTACCACCTATTCAGGAATCCCTGTAAAAAGGCTTTATACACCTGAAGATACAGCAGATCTCGATTATGACAAAGACCTTGGGCTTCCAGGTGAGGAACCGTACACCAGAGGAATACATTCTTCCATGTACAGAAAAAGATTATGGACCATCAGGCAGTTCAGTGGCCTTAACTCAGCCTATGAAACCAATAAAAGGTTCAAGCTTCTCTATAAAAGCGGTTCCACAGGTTTTGCCATTGCAGCAGATAATGCCAGCCTTATGGGTTTTGACCCTGATTCCCCTGACTCCGCCGTGGAATTAGGAGTTGGAGGAGTTAATGTATCTTCCATGCAGGATCTTGAGATAATGTTTGACGGACTCCCCATAGACAGAATTTCCACAGCTGTTATTCCTATTATGACAACCACTTGTCCCCATACGGCAATGTACCTTGCCATGGCTGAAAACAAGGGGATACCCCTTGCAAAAATCAATGGGACAACAGAAGGTGACCCCTGTTCCCTTGGCGGCTGCTTTGATCCCCCCACTGTTCCGGTTAAGCAGGTGACCAGATTATGCGCCGATCTGGTCGAATGGTGTGCATTTAATGTCCCCAAATGGAATCCCGTCAGCTTCACATCCTACAATTACAGAGAAGTAGGGATTAATGCGTATCAGGAAATAGGCGGGCTCCTCTCTTCTGCTGTTTTAATAATTGATGAAGTTCTGCAAAGGGACAGGGGGCTTACAGTCGATGATTTTGTACTCCGCCTTGCTTTTCATTTATCTGCGCATAATGACTTTTTTGAAGAGATAGCAAAGATGAGAGCTGCCAGAAGAATGTGGGCACATTTGATGACAGAAAGATATAAGGCAAAAAATCCCAAAACAAAAATTTTAAGATTCCATGTGCAGACAGCAGGTTCCACCCTTACATACCAGCAGCCCATAAACAATGCCATACGTGCATCCTATCAGTCACTGGCTGCGGCACTGGGCGGTGTTCAGTCCCTTCATGTATGCTCCTATGACGAAGCAATCTGTAATCCAACAGAAGAATCTGCAATACTTTCCGTGAGAACTCAGCAGATTATCCAGGAAGAGACTAACATTACAAATACCGTGGATCCCCTGGCTGGCTCCTACTTTGTTGAAAACCTGACAAATGAACTCGAAAAAAGAGCCTGGGAATTCTACCATGAAATAGAGGCTCTGGGCGGATGGGGTGCGGTTATGGATTCAGGCTGGCTGATAAACCATAGAGAAGCAGAAATCTGTGCACAGGAAGATCTGCTCCACTCAGGGGAAAGACGTGTTGTCGGGGTTAACTGCCATAAAGAAGAAAAAAATCCCGACATAGAATATTTTAAAGTTGACAAGGGTCTTAATGAAAAGCTTCGGGAACGAATGGCTAAACTGAGAAAAGAACGGGATAATTCTAAAGTGGAAGATGCCCTTGGGGAACTCACCGAAGCAGATTCCAGCGGAACAAATGTTATGCCTGCCATGATGAAAGCCACCAAAGCATATGCAACACTTGGTGAAATGGTTGATATAACAATTCGCAGATACCCATGCAAGGCATCAAGCAGTCCCATCTACGGAATGAAAGGGAT
>JAUVKE010000359.1 GCA_030592105.1 Desulfobacteraceae bacterium | reverse complement strand
ATTCTTGAAAAGGCAAAACAGGCATTTGACGAAAATGATATTAAAAAAGCTGCAAGGCAAATACTTACTCTTCTTGGTCTTCTTGAGCTTCAGCCGGATGATTTTAAGGGGGAGAAAAAAAAAGAAATATTAGCACAGGCTCAATCTATGCATGGAGATGACTCGTGGATAGATGATCTTATGGAATATTGTCTTGATAATAACCTATCTGCCTCTTCCGGAAATGATTACAGCAAGTCTTTGCAGGAGGCAATTAAAAAAGGATTCCCTGAAAAAAATCATCTGATAATTACAACTGATTATGTTGATAAGAGACGCGGACTTTATAAAACAATAAAAAAAACAGGAATGATAGTCGATTGTTCAGTTCCTTTGGGCGGGCGCATGGAAGAGAAAAGAGCTCAAAATGCTGTTTTACAGGATATTCTTGCAGCCCTCCTCAGCAAATCCAGAAAAAAAATCGACAAAAACGCATATTCTGCTCTTTATGAAATGGTTGGGTTCGATCTCCGGACATTTACCAATAGTCTTGAAAAATTAGTTAATTATATTGGTGACCGCGATATGATAATGGCTGAAGATGTGGAAGCTGTTTTAAAGCGGACAAAAAAAGACCCCTTATATGAATTTACTAATGCCATAACAGACAGAAACAGGGATATGGCACTTTTTTATTTAAAATCACTCCTTGACGGCGGTGAGATCAATCATCCTCTTCAGCTTGTTGCAGCAATCACAAACCAGATACGAAAACTGCTGATTATTAAAGGTTTTATGGAGAGTGCTTTTGGAAAGGTGTGGCAGTCTAATTGTCAGTATAATAATTTTCAGAACAGTATAATCCCTGCTATAATTGAGTATGATAAAGATTTTTTAAATTCACAAAAAAAATGGGATAATATGCTTTTAAAAGAAAAATCAGGCACCGGAAAGAAAAACGGCTCAGAACTTATAGTTGCCAAAAATCCCAAAAATCCTTTCCCTGTTTATAAAATGTTTCAAAAAGCTGATAAGTTTAAAAAAGATGAAATTATTAAAGCTTTTGTTCATACAGGTGAAGCAGACCACAGATTAAAATCCACAGGAATGGACTCCAGATTAATACTGGAAAAACTTGTTTTGGAAATTTGTGATCAGAAATTTAAAGATTCATTTTAAAATTATTGAGAGGATTTTATGATTAAAACCGGCGTAATCGGTGCAACAGGATATGCAGGCGCAGAACTGGTGAGAATCTTATCAGGGCATCCTGAAGTTATAATTCAGGCATTAACTTCCAGACAATATGTCGGAACAGGATTTGATAATGTTTTCCCATCCATGACAGGAAGAGTTGATCTGATTTGTGAAAAATTTTCCATGGAAAGTATCTGTGCCAAAACAGATGTTGTTTTTCTATCCCTTCCCCATAAACTTCCCATGGAAATAGTGCCGGATCTTATCAAACATGGCAAAAAGGTAATCGATCTTTCTGCAGATTTCAGATTTAATGATCCCTTGCTTTATGAGCTGCATTATCAGCCACACACAGCTAAAACATTACTGCAAAGCGCAGTTTACGGATTAAGCGAAGTCTATTATGATAAAATAAAATCAGCATCTCTCATTGGTAATCCAGGTTGCTATCCCACAAGTGTCCTTTTACCCCTTATACCTTTGCTTAAGAGCAATATGATTGATTGTGAATCAATAATTGCAGATTCCAAATCAGGCGTAAGCGGGGCAGGACGATCACTTTCTTTAACTACACATTTTTGTGAGGCTTCTGAATCATTCAAAGCTTATAAAATAGGAACTCATCGCCATAATCCTGAAATGAATGAAGTATTAAGCATGGCAGCCGGCAAGCCTGTTAGCATAACCTTTGTCCCGCATCTTGTGCCGATGATACGTGGTATGTATACTACAATATATGCAACCCCAAAAGCTGGTATCAAAATCGATGATATCTATAATCAGGTTGAATCTTTTTACGATGGACGCCATTTTGTCCGTATCCGTCGTGGCGAAATCAATCCTGATACATTATATGTTAAAGGGACCAATTATTCTGATATTGCGTATAAAATTGATTCACAGAATAATCGTTTAATAATAACATCTGCAATAGATAATCTGATTAAAGGAGCAGCCGGTCAGGCAGTACAGAATATGAATATCATGATGGGATTAGATGAAACAGCAGGTCTGATGAATATCCCCTTTCCAGTGTAATCTTTATGAAAATACCGAACGAACAGATCCGGATTCAACTGTGAACCCGAATAAATGGAGTAATGATTTTAAAAGGTGTAAAAAATGATCAGAGAAATTGATGCCCGGGGCATTGACTGTCCGGCCCCTGTTTTGCAAACAAAAAACATGCTGGAAAAAGAAAATTTGAGCATCATAAAAGTAGTGGTGGACAACGAAGCAGCCAGGCAAAATGTTTCCCGCTTTATGGAATTTCAAAATTTTGAAGTCTCTGTAGAGCAGGAAGAAAAAGATTTTTATGTTACAGGCAGACGGGGTGAGCAGGAAACCATTGCAGAAGTATCTCCTGCTGAAAAACCGGAAACCAAAGGAAAAAAAATTATGGTCATGATAGCTACCGACCGTATGGGCTATGGCGATGATGAACTCGGTTTGAAATTGATGGTCTCTTTTTTAAAGACCATAAAAGAGATGGGTGATGAACTCTGGCGTCTGGTTTTTGTCAACAACGGGGTTAAGTTGACCATTATGGGATCAGATCTGATTCCAGTTATTCAGGGACTTGAAAATGAAGGGATACGTATCCTCGTTTGTGGTACGTGCCTTACCCATTTCAATCTTCTCGACAAAAAGCAGGTGGGCGAAACCACCAATATGCTTGATATTGTGACGGCCATGCAGCTGGCTGATAAAGTGATCAACATATAACTCGAACGGGTTCTCATCTTGGTCAGGCCGGTGACATCTCCCTTCCCATGGTGATATGGGCAAAAGGTCGGAAAATAGGGCATCCTTCAAAAACGCCCAAAAGTAGTTTACACTTTTTATGATTAGCCTACCTCCGAAGGAGCGACAGTTGCTGTTAGCCATTAGCTGTTAGCGTTTAGCTAACATCCTGTATTCTTTAGGCCTT
>JAUVKE010000134.1 GCA_030592105.1 Desulfobacteraceae bacterium | reverse complement strand
GCATATCAATAATTACAAATTCATATGGAGTTTTTTCAGCAACTGCGCGGAGAAGTTCCTCTAAAGCCAGCACTCCGTTTGTCGCTTCACCATAATAGCATTCCCACTGTTCCAGCTGTTTTTTTAAAACATACCGGTTTGTCGCATTATCATCTACTATCAGAATATGTTTTCCCTTAATATTACCGGGAATAATAGCTTTTGTTTTTTTGCTTTCAGATTGTTTTTCAAAAACAACTGTAAGGCAGAATTCCGAACCTTTACTTTCTACACTTTTCACCTCTATCTGCCCATTCATTTTTTCAGCTAACTGCTTTGAAATAGCCAGCCCTAAACCGGTTCCTCCATATTTGCGGGTTGTAGAACCATCCACCTGGGAAAAAGATTTGAAAAGCCTGTCCATACGCTCCGGGGGAATACCTATTCCTGTATCTAAAACTGTAAATCGTATGGTAGCATGGGTTGTGGTTTCATTTTTGAGAGAAATACGAAGAACTACTTCTCCCTTTTCTGTAAACTTGATCGCATTACCAGTAAGATTAGTCAAAATCTGTCGCAGGCGCCCAGGATCTCCGCGCAAAGAAGAAGGAACGTCGGAATCGATTATAGCAACATACTCCAGAAATTTTTCATGAGCCTTAATTGCTGTGAGAGATGTCAGCCCATCTATAGTTACTCTTAAATTAAAATCTATACTTTCAAGGTCAAGCCTGCCTGCCTCAATTTTGGAAAAATCAAGAATATCATTAATTATCACCATCAATGTTTCGCCGCTGGTTTTGATAGTTTGCAGAAACTCCCATTGCTCAGAGTTCAACTCCGTATCTAATAAAAGATTCGTCATTCCGATAACACCGTTCATGGGAGTGCGGATTTCATGGCTCATATTGGCAAGAAATTCAGACTTCAGGCGTGACCCTTCCAGCGCAGCATTACGGCTTTTTATAATATCGTCCTGTGCGTCTAACAGTTCCTGATTTTTTTCTTCCAGACTGTTTCTTACTTTTAAAAGATTGTTGGCCATCTTAATAAATGAGATTGTGAGTAAACCCAATTCATCCGTAGAGATTACTCGACTTTCAATCTTTTTGATATCATGATCACCCGCGGCAATTTTTTCAATACCCGACTGCAACAGTAATATTTTTTTTCTTACATTGTTTGAGATTAAAAATATTAAGAAGCCACCTAATGCTAATGAAGATAAAAAAATCACCGCTATTAAATATAATAAAGCTATTTTTGCGTATCGTGCAAGCACCCCGATACTTGCCGAAAAAGCGTCCCCTGTAAGCATTAATTCTTTATTTATACGATTTATCTCCATCATAAAAAAAAGCTTGTTTTTGCTGCTGTTCTGCTCTTTTAAAATAATATCATGCAGATTATCGCCTAACTTTTTCAGCTCAACATTTGATTTGTCACATTGCCGCCATAAGCTTATTGTTTCATTTAGTTTGCTTTTTTTATTCGAATCCCACAGTAGATTAAATAAATATATTATATCTTTCGCATCATCCGGATGATTACGGGCTTCAATAAGTGCCTGGAAAGCAAGTTCCTGATTCACATCAGGTTTTTCCAGTTCAATACGGGCTCTTCGGCCAGCCAGCGGAATTTTCATGGAGTCTGCAAAATGTTCATATTCAGACTCATCATTAGTCATTAAATATTTCATCAAATACCAGACAGCATCTTTTTGCGCTTTGGAATATAGACCCTCTCCACCTACAAAAGCTTTGACACTGGTTATGATTTTTATTGTAAAAATGCTTGCAACTGTTAAAACTATTAACGAAAATATAAATATTAAAGATATCAAAACCATTTTTTTGGTTATTGACAGATTGCTTATTAATCTGAAAATAAAATATTCTTTTTGCATAAAATTTTATCCACAGCTATTAGGTTTTTATATTCCAGAAGATAGAATAATCATTCAGATACTGTCAAATTATCAAGCACTATCTTTATCCGCTCATGTTCACTGATAGAATCCTCTGATAATACCTGTACTGCCTGATCCACTTTTTTCTGAAGATCAAAAACTGTTAATTCCATGTCCTGAATTATTTGAGAAGCATTTTTTTCCGTTACATCCATAGCCTCACGCAGGTCACTTGATTCTCTTACTATAGATTTTAAAACACTTATTTTTTCCAGTTTTAGCATCAATTCATCAAAATTGATCGGTTTTTGAATATAATCAGCAGCCCCTTTTCGCATAGCTTCAACAGCATTTTCCACTGAAGCATACGCTGTTATCAAAATAACCTCCATCTGCCTGTCTTTTTCCTTTGCTGCTGAAAGTACGCCCATTCCATCAACACCACCAGGCATCATCAGATCGGTAACAACAACATCAAAATATGAATCTGAGATTATTTTTACTGCCTCTACTCCATTTTCCGAAGTTTGCACTTCATATTCCATTTTTTCCAGTTTTTTCTTTAATAAAAGCCGGGTAGCCGGATCATCATCAACAACAAGTATTCGTAAATCAGTCATTATTCATCCTTTTAATTGATAAAAAACAGATCTCATATGCCTTTTTGGCTCAAATCTGGCATTTATTCCTGTCAGAGACTCAGTTGAACCTATAAGCAAGTATCCACCCGGTGCCAGGGCATCTGCTATTCTGTCAAAAAGTTTTTTTCTATCTTCAATAGTAAAATATATAGCTACATTTCTGCAAAATATAATATCAAACTTGCCAAGTGAAGAAAAAGACTGCATAAGATTAATTTTTCTAAAAGAAGCCAGTGACCTGATTTCATCAGATATTTTCCAGGAGTTTCCGTCCGATGAAAAATATTTATTTAATATGCCTGAAGAAAGCCCCCGTTCAATCTCAAACTTATTATACTTTCCATAACTCGCCTGCTTAATTACATCACTGGAAATATCTGTTCCAAGTAATTTTATATTAATTTTTTTTATATCATGCAAAAGTTCTTTTAAGGTAATAGCAATACTATAAATTTCCTGTCCTGTGGAACATGCCGCACTCCAGATATTAATACGTGCAGGTAAAGAGTTTGATATTTTACTAGTACGATTATCAATCAAATCAGGAATAATCTTGTTTTTAAGCATTTCAAAGGGGCTGTTATCCCTAAAAAACAGAGTCTCATTGGTAGATATGGCGCTGATTATTTTTGTTTCAATAACCTTTGTTTTATCTCCTTTGGCCATCAGACATAATTGCCTGAAAGAGGAGCATTTGAACTGTTCAAGCAGAACACCAAGTCTTGTTTCCATCAAATATGCTTTGGTCTGATTAAGGCTTATACCTGACACCTGATATATATATTCTGAAACTGATTTAACCTCTTCAGGAACTATTTTTTTCATTTTATTCTCTTGTTTAATTTTTTCCTAACTGTTTCAGATATCTTTTCTGCAATTTTATCAAGAGGTGCAACAATATCAACAATTCCTTCTGCTACAGCTTCTTTGGGCATACCATAAACAACGCATGATGCTTCATCCTGTGCAATGATGATTGATCCGTTGTCATGCATCAATCTTAATCCTTGCGTACCATCAGCGCCCATCCCTGTCATGATAACTCCGGTTGCACTGCCGATATAATGGTGAGATACTGACCTGAATAGATAATCAGCCGATGGTTTGCAGCTATTTTCAGGAGGGTCATCAGTAATCTTTATTATTCTCTTTTTACCACCAGCAACAGATGCAATTTTCATCTGTTTTCCGCCTGGAGCTATATAAGCAGTATTAGGAATTATTAATTCTCTGTTAACGGCTTCTTTTACTTTTATTGAACATTTTGTATTAAGACTTTTTGCAAGAGATTCTGTAAAAACAGGGGGCATGTGCTGAACTATCAGTATCGGAACACCAATATCCCGTGGTATTTCAGGGAGCATAGATGCAAGTGCTTTCGGTCCTCCTGTTGATATCCCTATGGCTACAAGTTCTGCCTGCTCCCTTTTCAGTCTGTCAGGTCTCTTTGTGCCGGAAGAAGATAAAAATGCTTTTCTTTTTTTTTCGGGAGTGCTGCTCACACTTTTATGTATAATTTTATTTTTTGAGAAACTGTTTACTCTTTTTTTACGTGCAAATGCCCTCAAAATCGGTGTAATCGAATCTTTAACAGCCTGTTTGTTCTCTTCCAGGTTATTCCCCTGGGGCTTTGCTATAAAATCGAATGCACCGAGCTCCAGTGCTTTTATTGTTACCTCACTTCCCGCCATGGTAAGAGAACTGAGCATAACAGCGCCTATATCAGTAATCCCCTTATTTTTTAGATGTTTAAGCACCTCAAGCCCATTCATCTCAGGCATTTCTATGTCGAGAATCAATAAATCAGGCTTCATAGAAGATATTTTTTGCACAGCAATTTTACCGTTTTGAGCAACGCCCACTACCTCTATACCAGGTATTTCAATTAAAACATCTTTTATAATTTTTCTAAAAATAGCAGTATCATCAACTATAAGTATTTTTAATGGTTCACGATTAAGCATTAATACTCCATTATGCAGAATTGTATAAACTGCTCAAGTGTTTAATGTCCAGCCGGGGGTTGCAAAAAAAACACAGAAAATGCAGCTTATTCAGCAACATTCAATACTTTATCAAGATTAAGCAGGCCAATAAGGCTCTTCTCAGTTTTGTACACTCCATTAAAAAATGTTCCCTGAATTCCACCAATATTGGCAGGCGGAGCTTCAACATCATTCATATCAAGACGCAGCACATCAGAGATGCTGTCCGTAAGAAGTCCAATATATTCACCATCGGATTTTATTATGATATTACGGCTTGCATGGGTCATTTCAGTGGGTGCAAGCCCAAGTTTTTTGCCAAGGTCAATTACAGTAACAATCTGCCCCCTTAAATTTAATATCCCTTTAACATAATCAGGAGACTGCGGTACTGTGGTCATCTCCATAAGTTTATTGATCTCCTGAATATTCAATATATTCATGCCGCAAAATGCACCTCCCACCAAAAAAGTTGCAATCTCAACAACATCAGAACTTTCTTTAGTATCCATTATTTTATTGCCTAACCCGGACAAGCCGGAACTAAAGGTTTGAGGAAAAAAAATATCACGAAAATACGAAAATAATTTCTAAGATACTAATCTTATAACCTTCCATAAAAAACTATACCAGAAATCTTTCCATATGCGCCTTTAATTTTTCAGCCAGGATATTGAGCTCCTGCGAACTGGCATCCACCTGAGAGCTGCTCTTTCTCATTTCATCTGCCGCTGTATTTACATCCGCCACATCTCTTGCTATCTCTCCGGATACTGTAGAACTCTGGGCAATATTTTCCGAAACCTCAGAAAGGCCGGAGGATGCTTCTGTAACATTGGCTGCTATCCCCTTTGTGGAATTCGACTGCTCATCAATAACTGCTGCAATAGAGGCTACCATCTGATTTACATCATTAATAACCTTTGATACCTGATCCAACTCCTTAACTGTTGCATTGGTAGAAGACTGAATACCATCAATCTTAATCTTTATCTCTTTTGTAGCTTCGGCAGTCTGTCCGGCAAGTTCCTTTATTTCGTTGGCAACTACTGCAAACCCTTTTCCTGCCTCACCGGCACGGGCAGCTTCAATAGTTGCATTTAATGCCAGGAGATTAGTCTGATCAGAAATTTCAGCAATTGTTTCAGTAACTTTTCCAATACCAAGCGCAGCTTTACCAAGTTCGTTCATTTTTTCAGAGACACTTTTAGAAACAGAGACAGCATCTTCAGTGATTAAAAGAGCTTTTCCTGTATCCATAACAACCTGTTCAATATTTACTGCCATCCCCTCTGCTGCTTCGGCAACAATGCCAACATTAGTAGATGCCTGTTCCATGGCTGCTGCAACAGAGGTCATGTTTGAGTTCATCTCTTCTGAAGCAGATGCAACAAGATTTGCTTTTTGAGATGTATGTTCGGAACTGGCTGACATATCATGGGCAATAGTCTTTAATGCAACAGATGAATCAGATAGCTTATCTGTATCTTCCGAGATTGCTCTGAACATTGTTCCAAGAGTTTCTACAATATTGTTAAGCGCTTTTATCAAGGTGCCCACTTCATCATTCCGATCAACAGGGAGCTGATTCTTAAAATTACCATTTGCTACTTCTTTAGCAAATTCAGCGCCCTTAATAATCGGTTTTGTTATTCGACTGGCAAGAAAAAGGCTTAAAAGGATTCCGGCAAACAGCGAAATAACGCCTATTGTCATTACAGTCTGTTTTAAGCTTCCGGCACTGCTTAAAACCTGCTCCTGACTGATCATGTTTTTATCAACTAATCCTGAAGCTTTATGCATAAGGCCGAACAGTTCCGCCTGCTTTACGGCAGTCACCGAGCTTAAAATACGTGCCGCTTCTTTCTGGCCAAACTCATATTCCCCTACTAAAATTCGCATATCCTTTATGTCAGATATAGTCCGCGTATGAACAGCTCCAAGTCGTCCCCTTGCAAAGCCCATCGCCTGATCATAATCTCCGGAATTTAATTTCTTGTTTACTATATTACCTAACTTATACAACATTGCATGGATATCTTTAAGTTTATGGACTGAAGCTGCAAAAGCCGCAAATTCCTCTGCAAATGCATCTGCATCGCCATTGTTGAGCCATTTACCGAAATCACTTTTTTTATGGTCCAGATTTACAGGTAAAGTATTCTCCTGGCTAATCACAGCATCAAGTATTTTGGCATTCCATACACGCAATTCTGATTCAGCATCACTGAAAAAAGTCAGCATTTTACCGATATTCATCATATTCATTTGGAACTCAATTTCAGATGCTGATTCATGAATCTGTTTATGTATCCCTTCCATGGGTTTAAATAATTTAGCCGTGGCAGGGACAATCTGTTCAGCATTTTTACGTTCTTTTCCATAAAGGAACTTTCCTAAACTACATTTTTTATGATCTTTTTGAACTGTCATCTTTTTAATTGCAGGATTACTAATATAACCGGAAAGAGTATTGAGCCAGTTTAAGTGATCTATTTCCAATT
>JAUVKE010000416.1 GCA_030592105.1 Desulfobacteraceae bacterium | reverse complement strand
GCTCTCCTTTCCTGTCAAACGCGAGAGGTATCATTTCCATGATTTGAATTCCTGGAATCGTTTCTAACTCAGGAATAAGAGCCTGACTTGCCCAGAATTCTTCTGTATGACGGGTGTCCCGAATAATAACTGCCCTGATTTGGCTTGGAGAAACAGGACCAATAGTGGTAAATGCGGTTTGAATAGCTTTTTCATCAGTTGGAAGACGTACCGGAATAAAAGCTTTTCTAAGAGAAATAGAGGTCAGGGCATTCATCAGTGTAATTTCATAATTCAGATCATTGAATACTTTTTCAGTGATGATATCGGCGTTACCTATGCCAAGACCGTTGCCAGACGTATGGGCAGAGAGGTTCAATACAGCAATGCGGGTGGTATTGAGTCTATCCGAAAAATCATCCTCCATGAGATCAGATGTCCTGCCTGTGACATTAGGGTCCATGCCTGCTCCGCTGATCTCCTTTCCTGCCTGTCCTACAATTAGTACATCGAGAGTTTGAACCGGCAACCCTGCAAGAGATGCCTCTGCGGTTTCAAACATGGCTGCCTCTTCTTTAATCAGGCTTGCACCTTCCAGAATACTGATATCCATAATTCGATCATGAGCATCCTCTACAAGTCCCACCCCAAATCTGAAATTGGAGGTTTCCAGGAGATTTTTTCCCATGGCAAGGAGAGTTTTATCAAATCCGTGCTTCAAGGCCATAGAGTGATAACTCATAGATCCATAATGTTTGCCAAAACCTACTGTGAGCATCTTGAAAATTCCGCTGCCGAATGGTCCCCGAAACTTGGTATGAGGTTTGATGCGGTTGATGCAAATAGTGTGATCCATTGAAAGGGCATCCATAGAAAAAAAGACTTTCACTTCACCCAGAACCTCTCCCAGCTGCACAACCTCCATAGAAGAGATAACTGGTGCGCCACAAAATACTTCAGTTACACCGAGTTTTTCCAGAATTACCGTCTGACCTGATGCATCTGCATTTCCATGGCTGCCCATTGCCGGTATGATAAATGGTTTTGCCCCATGGGTTTTTAAACAGCAACAAATTATCCTGACAAGCTCAGAAATCCGGTCAATACCACGGCTGCCTACTCCAATTCCAACCTTATCTCCATGGCTGATATCTTCCTGTGACAATCTGTCCACAAGCAGGTTTTCAAGAACCTTGTCTGCTTGTTTTAATGCCCTGTCATTAAAAGTCTGGCAGACACGATAAAAGGATGGAAAGGAATAATCACATTCAATATATTTGGGGTATCTCATTAAATTATCTGTTATATATTAATTATAATAGTTCGGCTCAGTTTGAAAAATAAACTCCTGTTAACAGAATAGTTACTGCTGATTTAATCATCTGTAAAAATCATTGTTTAAGCTGAATCAGATCTGTGATAACCATATCAGGAATTAGATTTTGACAATCAGGATGAGATTTCCTTAAGCGTAAAGATCTTTTATCCCCCGCAAAAAGAGCTGTTTGAAATCCGGCTTTTTTTGCAGGGAATATATCTTTTAACATATCATTACCAAGGTAGAGGACGGATTCAGGAGAAATTCCGATTTCCTTAAGTTTTTCTGCTGCCATATTAAACATAAACATTGACGGCTTCCCATATCCGTATACATATGAATAAAATATCAATTCAGGTGTAAATCCAATATCTTCCGGGCTTGAATTTAAAAACCAGTTAAAAAGATAAGGCGTAAAAAACTGGGCATTTGAAATTATGCCGGTTAATATGTTCGAATTATTATATGCCGAAAGAAGTTCTTTCAGGTTGGGCATAGGATATACCGGATTAATAATAAGTTCATAGCAAATAGCAAATTTTCTTACAAAATCTTTATCATAATTATTCAGAAGATCCATCCATAAACAATCAATTTTTACTTCAGGAAAATCAACTCCATTTTTTTTAAGATGAGCATGAGTCTCCTGAATTTTGCAGGATAATTGGTATGAAATTTCTGCAGGACTTTTTTTAATTCCAAACTCCTGAAGCAGCTTCGTTATCTGCATGACCTTTTGAGACTTATCTCCTGCAAGTTCAATATCTCCGGCTTCGCTGATAAAAAGTGTGCCATAAAGATCAAATAAAACAGCTTTGATCTTTTTTTGAGGTTTACCACTCTTATTTAAAGAGGTTGGAATTGGAAAAAACGGAGTTACGTATTTCGATATCTCTTTTTTATTCAACATATTCACCCCATTTAAGAAGACTAAACTGCTCAGGAATTAAAAAATGTGAAATCAGAATATTTTTGTCTATTTTCTGGTGGACAGAGTTATTAATAACTTTTGAATAAATCTTCAACAGCCGCTTTGCATATATTTTTTTGTTATAATATTTTATAACAGCCTGTGCATTCTCTCTTATCAATTTTTCCTCATCTGACAAGTCACTGGGAAGAGCAAGATGAGGGTTTTTTAAAAGCAGACGACTGGCATTCTCTTTTTTGGATATAACTTTTAAAATTATTTTTTTCTGAAACTGTTCATCAAGGAGCCCGAAATCTATATGATTATCAATTATTATTCTGT
>JAUVKE010000493.1 GCA_030592105.1 Desulfobacteraceae bacterium | reverse complement strand
TTTTGTTTATTTTATTAATAATTGTCATAATTATTCACAAAGGCCAACAGATTTGATATATATAAATATGGCACGAATAGCAAGAGGAGTGGCACTGGAATAATCTTATCATATAACGCAGAAATGGTATTCAGAGTCAGGTTGAATTTACGCCTGAATCTATAGATATTAACTGAATAGTTATAAAAATTTTTGATCAGAGGATAAATTTTCAGGAGCAGCATTATGGATATTTTACCGTATACTGAAGAACATCATCAGTTTCGCAAAAAAGCACGGACATTTATTGAAAAAGAGATAATTCCCAATGTTAAACAATGGGAAGAAGATAGGCTCGTTCCTAAAAGTGCCTGGCAGAAGATGGGCAGGGAAGGGTTTTTATGCACCACCATACCTGAAAAATACGGTGGTCCTGGCTATGATCTGCTGTATGCAGTGATTGTTGCAGAGGAACTTGCCCGTTCAAATCATTATGGATTGCATGCGGTTTTACATAGTGATGTGGCTGTTCCGTACATCTATTCTTATGGGAGTGAATATCTTCGCAATAAATACCTTCCAGGCTGCTGTTCCGGTGATATTGTCAGTGCCATTGCCATGACTGAACCGAATGCAGGAAGTGACCTGGCTTCCATGGAAACCATTGCAGCAGAAGATGGTAATGAAATAGTTTTAAATGGTTCCAAAATTTTTATTTCAAATGGTATTAATTGTGGAGTAGCAGTTGTTGCAGCAAAAAATTCGTCAGATAAAAATCCTTATGAATCAATGTCATTATATGTTGTTGAAAGTGATCTACCTGGTTTTATACGTGGTAAAAAACTCGAAAAAATGGGTTTTCACAGCCAGGATACAATAGAACTTTTTTTTTCAGATTGTCGAATTCCCAAATCGAACCTTCTCGGTCAAAAAGGAAAGGGGTTTTTAATGCTTATGGAAAAACTCCAGCTTGAACGACTCCTTTGCTCTGTGCAAACTGTTGCAGCTGCGGAATTTTCCATGGAACAAATTTTAAAACACCGTAAAACAGCTTCATTTTTCGGTAAACCCATATCAAACACTCAGGTTAGTCAGTTTGCCATGGTAGAAATGGCCACGGAAATTAAACTTGGCAGAACCATGCTTGAAACGCTGATAGTCGATCATATGAACGGTAAAAATATATTAAAAGAGACTTCAATGGCAAAATACTGGAATTCTGAACTTGCCAGGCGTGTGGCTGAACGTTGCATAGAATTATATGGGATGCATGGGGCTCTTGAAAGCTGTCCTGTTGTAAGAACGTATCGTGATGTACGAATTTTGTCGATTGCCGGCGGAACCACTGAAATCATGAAGGGGATAATTGCCAGACAGATGGGGATATAGCATCTGTCTGTATACAATTACAAAAGTTTATAAATTTAAATAATTGTTCAGTATTTTTTTATTTTTTGCTTGACATAGTTATAATTATTTGCTTATCATATTTTTGTTTTGGGTATCTTTAAAAATTTAAAAGGGAAGACGGTGTAAATCCGTCACGGACCCGCCGCTGTAATCGAGGACTGCTACTGTATTCTGTCACTGTCTAAAGTATGAGGACAGAAAGCCGCAGTAATCAGGAAAAATCGAAAGTCAGAAGACCTGCCCATAATATAACTTTGCTGTGGTTCTCGTGGCTGGAATCAAGGTAAAACTGGCGAGGATGAAAACGGATATCCCCAGGCCTGTGAATTAGGCGTGGGGATTTTTTTTTGATTAAAAATTGTAGAGTGAAATCATGAAATATTTATAAAGACTACCTGCCCATCAAAAAAAAGTATATTTTTGATGCTGAATAAAAAATTGTCAGGGTGCTCATTTTGAGCCTAAGAGGGAACTCCGTTAAAAACGGAGGCGAGCCCGTCGCTGTATTCGGGGACGAACGCCGCAAAAAAGCCACTGATCTCAGGGTTGG
>JAUVKE010000478.1 GCA_030592105.1 Desulfobacteraceae bacterium | reverse complement strand
GATGAGACAGCAGATATCAATGATGCAGCAAAACGATTAATCACAGGTATCTTTTATCAGTCCGGCCAAAGCTGTATCAGTGTGCAGCGTATTTTTGCCCATGAACAGATATATAACAGGCTGCGTGATCTTTTAGTAACCATGGCAAAAAATCTTAAAACCGGTGACCCCAAAGAGAGGGAAACTTTTATTGGCCCTATAATAGATGAAAAAGAGGCCAAACGTTTGCAGTCCTGGATAAATGAGGCTGTTTCTGCAGGAGGAAAACTTTTATGCGGGAACCAGCGCAAAGGCTCCATGATGGCGGCAACATTGCTGGAAAATGTCCCTGCCGGCCAGAAGATATGCACAGAGGAAGCATTTGGCCCCGTGGCTGTAATCTCCAGGTTCAATGATTTTGAAGAGGCCATTCATGGGGTCAATAACAGCCGCTATGGATTACAGGCCGGTATTTTCACAAAAGACCTCTATCGTGCAAAGAGAGCATGGGATACCCTGGATGTTGGGGGGGTTGTCATCGGCGACATACCTTCCCTCCGGGTGGATCATATGCCCTATGGAGGTGTAAAAAACTCTGGACTGGGACGGGAGGGCTTAGCCTATGCAATTGAAGATATGACAGAAATCAGATTGCTTGTTCTCCGGGATTGCAGCTGATTTTAATTTACAAAATACTCTTTTTTGGATACCCTTGCAATGGTTAAACAAATCAACTTTTTTCAAGCAATGCCCAAACCTGGTGACAAACAAATTATGGATAACGACCTGAATAATAAAAGATACCAAAGGCAGATATTAATTGATGGTTTTGGTATAAAAGGGCAGGAAAAACTAAAAAAGGCCAGGGTTCTTATTGCAGGCGCCGGAGGGCTTGGATCTCCCATTTCATTATACCTTACAGCAGCCGGAGTCGGGTTTTTACGCATTGTCGATTATGACGATATCTCCTTGAGTAATCTTAATCGCCAGATTCTGTATGCGGAGAGGGAAATAGGTGAAAAAAAGGCTCTTATCGCCAAAACAAGGCTCAATGAACTCAACTCTGATACAAAAATAGAACCGGTGCCCGAGCCAATAACCGGCGAAAATGTCTTTGTATTAACCCAAAACTGTGACCTTATTATCGATGCACTGGATAATTTTGCAGCGCGGTATCTATTAAACAGGGCAGCTATTTTCCATGGTATCCCTTTCATCTATGGAGGAATCCACGGAATGGAAGGAGTTTTAACAACAATAATCCCCGGGGAGACAGCCTGTCTGAGATGTATTATAAAAGAGGCTCAACCTCCTCTATCTCCAATTCCTGTTCTGGGAGCATTACCAGGTGTAATAGGCTCCATGCAGGCCATGGAGGCGGTGAAGATTATCACGGGAATCGGGAAACTTTTAACTAACAGACTCATCAGTTTTGATGGTGGGCTCATGCGATTCCGGGAGATTAAAGTAAAAAGAGATCCCCATTGTCCTGACTGTGGTACATTATAAAAGGATAATAATAAAATTATGAAAACCTGCCTTGACTGTTTTCCATGTTTTTTAAATCAGACCTTAAATGTCGCACGAATTATCACTGATGATATAAAAACACACCATGAGATTATGAAAGGGGTGATGGAAAAACTGTTAAACATATCCTTTGATATGTCTCCCCCTGAGGTTTCCCAGATTGTATATTCCACCATAAGCGAAATTACTAAAATAAAAGACCCCTACTTCGAAGAGAAAAAAGAGCAAAATAGACGTGCAATGGGGCTTTACCAGGAACTAAAAGAAAAAATAAACAAATCTGAAACCCCTCTCTTTATGGCCGCACGGGTTGCCATTGCCGGTAATATTATTGATCTTGGAATAAATAGAAAAATGGGTGATGTAAAAACAGAAATATTTTCTGCATTCGATTCTCCCATCACGATAAATGATTTTCCAAAATTCCAGGAAAATCTGCAGCAGTCTAAACAGATACTTTATTTTGGAGACAATGCAGGTGAAATCGTTTTTGACAAACTTTTTATAGAAGAAATAAAAAAAGAGAAAAATCCAAGGGTCATTTTTGTGGTCAGAGGCGGGCCCATAATAAATGATGCTACCCTGGATGATGCAAGATTTGCAGGGATG
>JAUVKE010000384.1 GCA_030592105.1 Desulfobacteraceae bacterium | reverse complement strand
TTCAAAGGGTCTCCTTGGGGTGTTAAGCCATACATCCGCCCCCTGGGTAAGATATCTTCCAATATCTATATTGTAATCCTCCAGAAAAATTATCTTATGGCGTAATTCAGGGGTATCAGCAAACTGCACTACACTTTTTATAAGCTCTTTTCCTGCGTCATCTCTGGGATGAGCCTTACCTGCAAAAACAAACTGAACTGGATATTTTTTTGAAGTCAGGATCGATTTAAATCGTTCCGGATCAGAAAAAAGAAGGGTTCCCCGCTTATAGGTTGCAAATCTCCTTGCAAACGCTATTGTTAAAGCATCCTGATCCAGGACACTTTCTGCTTCTTGTACAAGGGACTTGGTCGCATTTCTTTCCTTATGCTGTTTAGACATACATTGTCTGGAGACTCTCATTAATCTGGTTTTTGCCATTTCGTGGGCACGCCACAGCTCTTCATCATATATTTCATTTATCCGTTCCCCTTCCCGTCGATCCAATGGTTTAACATACCATTCCGGCCCTATATATCGTTCCAGTAATATGGCATTATCAATTGAAATCCAGGATGGTATATGGACTCCATTTGTGATATGGGATATGGGAATCTCGGCTTTAGGAATCCCCGGCCATACATACTGCCACATCTTTCTGGCTACTTTTCCGTGGAGTCTGCTCACTCCATTGCAATGTTCTGCCATTTGCAGGGCCAGTACAAACATGGAAATCGGCGTATCAGCGGTAGAGCCTTTGTGCTGACCCCAGGAGATAATTTCATCAACAGATACACCCAGCCTCTCCTCAAAGGGAGCAAGGTATGATCGCACCATATCCGGGGGGAATTCATCATGGCCTGCTGCCACAGGAGTATGGGTTGTAAATACAGTGGCCCTGGGGAGAATCTGGCGGGCTCTTTCCAGATCAATATTATAATCCGACATCATCTGCGCAAGTCTCTCTATTCCGTAAAACGCACAGTGTCCCTCGTTCATGTGGCAGACATCAGGAGATATTCCCATTGCCTTTAAAGCCTGCATCCCTCCAATGCCAAGAAGAACTTCCTGGGCAAGGCGCATTTCCGCATTGGCAGGATAAAGGCGGGAAGTGATATCACGTATTTCCCTGGGATTATCATCAATATTAGTATCCATGAGAAAAAGGGGAACCTCTCCCACCATGATTTTCCATACCATGGCATGTATATTACCATGGGGGCCTGCCACCGAGACAATTAATTCCTTTCCACAGGCAGATTTTGCCCTTGACAGGGGAATATTGTAAATATTTGTTTCCAAAAACTTTTCCTGCTGCCATCCTTCATGGTTCAGGTACTGATGAAAATAACCGTTTTTATAAAAAAGTCCCACTCCCACAAGGGGTAAACCGCTATCTGACGCTGCTTTTAAATGATCCCCTGCAAGGATACCAAGACCCCCTGCAAACAGGGGGAGAGATTCATGGATACCGAATTCCATGGAAAAATAGGCAATTTTCCCTTTATTCCCTCCCTCGTATCCATTAATGACCTGTTTATTAAAAAGGTTTTCTACACGATGCATATGGGTCAGAAAGCCATCGTTTTCTGATAATTCTTTAAACTTCTCTTTGTCGATTCCATTTAAGAAAATAATGGGATTATGCACCGATTCTCTCCAGAGACTCGGGCTGATTCTGCGGAAAAGTTCTATGGCATCGATATGCCAGCACCACCACATATTCCTCGAAAGGGTCTCAAGGAACTTTAAGGATTCAGGCATATTTGAAAAAACCTGATAGGTTTGAAAATGTTTCATTTTTTTCCTTTTCAGAAGTTTTCAGAGGATTGATTTAATGTAAAGTTCACCAGCAGCGGGTAAATGCCAAAAACTTTCAAAACGATGTACACTTTATAGCGGCGCTTAGCCTCTATTATCCACATCATTAAGAACGTCTCCGTCAAGAGAGCCAAGTAATCGATCAGCCAAAAATGCACGGTCTTGCCCATTAAAAATTATCATAAAATAACCACAGAATTATCACAATTCCCCATGGAACTGGGCATATATTTGTCAGCAGCCCAATCATTTTCCCAGCATATATTATCAAAAAGGTAGCGAAATTGATATTCTTTATCTTTGTTCAGGTCAAGGGTTAGGGTAAACCCGCCATTTTTAAGGCTCTTCATGGGATTTGCAGCCGCGTTCCAGCTATTAAAATCACCCACAATATTTATTTCCCTTGCCCCTTTTGCAGCCTTTTTAGGGATTTTAAAAGTTACCTTGCAAACTGGCCTGGTCTTTAAGTACTTTTTTGTTAAACTCATTTTTTTCTCCTATTAAAAAAATTAAAACTTAAAAAAATGTAACTATTCAGCGTCGCTGATTTAAAAGACGCAAAAGGTATGATTTGATTAACATATTGAAATTGTTTGAACGTATTAGAGAGCGTTAAAAAAGAACCCAAAAATCAGCTATTAACAATTTTCCAAACACGAAGAAGTTCACTTACTCCCCATGCCTGGGCATCACATCCCCTGGGAGTATGCGGGAAATCTCCATCTGCAATTTCAGGAACATGCCCTGCACACCCCTTGTTAATATTTAAAACAGATGAAGAGAGCCAGGCCAGGGCGGTTTTTTTCCCCTCTGAACCATAAACCATACTCCATGCCTCACAAAAGGAAGGGAAAAGCCATGTCCATGCAGTCCCGTTATGATATGCCGGTTTCCTCCTGGTATCTTCATCACCTGTATATTTTCCCCAGTAAGGATTTGCAGGATCATTTAAAAGGCGATCATCTTTTTTGATTTCCAGCCTGAAATCGACCCTGCGATCCGCCAGGCTTCGGATTGCGCCGGGAATCAAAAGTTCCATGCATGAAGCAAGAATCTGCTTGCAGATCTTTTT
>JAUVKE010000068.1 GCA_030592105.1 Desulfobacteraceae bacterium | reverse complement strand
CGGGCGGCAACAATGGGCAGCTGCAGTTCCTGAATCAGACGGGTTTTCCCCACCCCTGAAAAGCCGGAAATAATCGCGCACCTGCACTCCCCTTTGCAAACCGTTTCATATTCCTTTAAGAGCTGCATTTTCTTATCATCGCGGCCCACCATCATTGAAGGGATGGTAATACGGGAAGTATAATCCCTTGTTCCAAGATCAAAGGGTCTGATTGCATCATATTGCCGCACCCCATTTAAAAGTACCTCTAAATCGTATTTAAGGCCTGTTGCTGTTTGATAACGTTTTTCAGGGAGCTTCTCCAAAAGGCGTAAAATAATTTTATCAAGCTGAGCAGGTATATCCGGGTTTATCTTTGTCAATGATATGGGAATCTCTGCTAAATGGGAGTGAATAATTTCAAGGGGGTCTTCATTAATAAAAGGAGGCTTTCCCCCGGCAATTTCATAAAGAACTGCCCCAAGGGAATAAAGATCCGATGTATAATCAATGGAATAACAGATTTTCCCGGTCATCTCCGGGGATATATAAGGGAGTGTATGGCAGCGAAAATAATCATTAAAAATAAAATGACTCAACTGATTCATATCAAGAACACGGACATTATCAATTATCCGGACTTTAAAAGTATCAGGCTGGATAAGTATATTGGAAGGTTTTAAACCTTTATGGATACTACCCGCCCCATGAATTCCGGCAAGTTCCGCTGCAAGATTAATTGCAAACCTTAAAAATACGGATAAATTAAATTCAGGAACCGATTTACGCCACTTATCAAGGGTGAACCCGGGAAATAAATCGTGTAACAAACATATTTCACCTTCATCAGTGGAGTATAAAACCGGTACCCGAAGTTTAGGCAAATTAATATTACGAAACTGCTGGATCTGCCGGTTTAATGAATCAGTTAGGCCCTTATACCGGTATTCAGGTTTGATCAGCTTAAAGAGATGAAAGTTTCCCTCTTTCCCTTTATCCTTTACCTTATAAACTTTGGAATAAAGGCTTTCACCAATCTTCTCAAGAATATTAAAATCGGCTGTTACTCCCACTATAAACCTCGCAATTTTTATGGCTGAAAAAAAACAATGGCGTATTCTTTATTTTTAAGCCGGGGAAGCACTATTAAGCATTACCATCTTTCTTACTTTTTTAGAACCAGACATCTATGGAAAGCATAACCCGCCGTTTACGCTCAATATCTGACCGGTAATTCCATCGGAAGCACTGGAGGCAAAAAATGAACAGGCATTGGCAACATCATCTATTGTTACAGGGAAAGGCTGCTTTGCCACGGCCTTTTTAAAGACATGGGCAAGTGATGGAGAAGATTCTGTAACAAACTCATAGCTAACAGAATTCTCGATAATTGTTGTACTAACAGCATTAACCCTTATCTGCCACCGGGCCAACTCCTGGGCCAATACCTTTGTGGCCATGGCAACCGCGGCCCCTGCTCCCCCCACCACAGATTCAGCCGGAGTGGGCCATCTCCCTGCATCAGTGGTTAAGATGATAATTTTCCCCGCTTTTCTCTCCCGCATATGGCTCAACAAGGCTTTTACACAGTAAAGCCTTGACCACCACTGGGCTTTTGCATAAATAGGATAGTCTGCAGGGTCTGTTTCATGGAAAAAACTAGGAGCAAAATCTTTTCCGCTTGCTCCCCCACTTGCCACAAGAATATCGATTTTACCCAATTTGTCTAAAGCATTTTCCACAGCCTGCTTAACCTCACCATACTCCCTGATATCGGCTTTTTCAAAAATAACTTTTACACCTTTCTTTTTAATATTTTCCATCACCTCTTCAGCAGATTCCGCGTTGCGGCCATTTAACACAATATCAGCACCCATTTCAGCCAATTTTTCGGCAACCGCCCTGCCAATACCCCCGGTGGAACCTGCAATAAATACTGTTTTTCCTCTCAGATCAAAATGCATAATACGACTCCGGATTCTTCATGGTTTTAGGGCTTGATTTTATCTTGGACCACAATTCAAACCAAACCCTGATTTTATTAAATAATAACATTATAAATATTAACACATAAAATAAATTTAAAATTACATCAATAAAAATCTGTTAAATTAACTAAACATATACCGCCTCATTGCGACACAGATAAAGAGGCTTTAAAAAAACATGCACAAATTTTATGTTACATTTAATTTAAATTAGATAATTTAATAAAGTTTCCACAGATAACCCATTGAAATCCTTTCTGTAAAAAGCTATAAGTCATTGTTTTTGACAAAAATTTGCTATTATGCTATTAAAACATCAATAAAAATAGTGAAATTTATTATTTTATTTCAACTAATTATGGTATCCTTCATAAACTGTAAAAAATAGTTTAAACTTTTTGAAGAACACATTTGACTAAAGTATAAACTAAATTTGAAGTGTGCCCACATTATCAACTCATAAACAGGCGACAGATGAATCATTTTACATACTGTGACAACAAGCTTTATTGTGAAAGCATCAATATTTCTGAAATAGCCCAAAAAGTCGGTACACCTTTTTATTTGTACAGTCATGCCACCTTAAAAAGACATTTTACGGTTTTTAATGATGCTTTTTCCAGCACAAAAAGGCTTGTCTGCTATTCTGCCAAGGCTAATTCCAATTTAGCTGTACTAAAACTTTTCCAAAAGCTTTCAAGCGGCCTGGACATTGTTTCGGGAGGAGAACTTTATAAAGGCTTAAAAGCAGGTTTTTCCCCTGACAGAATTGTCTATTCCGGAGTGGGAAAACGTATTGATGAAATAGACTATGCACTCTCCACCGGGATTTTAATGTTTAACGTGGAATCAATGGAGGAGATGGAGCTTATTAATGCCCGGGGAAGGCATTTAAATCTTGTGGCCCCTGTTTCCATCAGGGTAAATCCCGATGTAGACCCTAAAACCCATCCGTATATTTCCACAGGCCTTAAAAAAAACAAATTCGGCATAGATATAAAGACGGCCCTTGAAGGGTATAAAATCGCTGCAGCCATGGAGAATATCAAGATCGTCGGGATCGATTGTCATATAGGTTCTCAAATAACTCAGACACAGCCCTTTGCCGATGCTCTGGAAAGTGTAAAACAACTGATTTGTCAGCTTAAAAACATCGATATTAAAATAAAATACCTCGATATTGGAGGTGGACTCGGGATTACCTATGACAATGAATCCCCACCGGAACCAAGGGAATATGCGGATGTCATAACAAAATCCCTAAAAGGTATTGATGTTCAACTCATACTTGAGCCTGGAAGGGTTCTTGTGGGTAACGCGGGGATACTGGTAACAAAAGTCCTTTATAAAAAAGGGAACCATGGGAAAAATTTTATTGTGGTTGATGCAGGAATGAACGACCTGCTGAGACCTGCAATATACAAGGCATTTCATTCAATTTTGCCCGTTGTAAAAACAGATACAGAAAAAATCACAGCAGATATTGTGGGCCCCATTTGTGAAACCGGCGATTTTCTTGCAACCGACTGCCGGATCTCTGATGTTTCATCTGGGGATCTTTTGGCTGTAATGAGCGCGGGAGCTTATGGCTTTACCATGTCTTCAAATTATTGTTCCCGACTTAAACTGGCCGAAGTAATGGTAAACAATGATAAGTTTGCTGTTGTCAAAACCCGGCAAAACTATGAAGATCTTGTTCAGGATGAAGCAATACCCCAATTTATTTAAAATTTCAGGGGAGAAATATCAGCTCTGAATAAAAACTTCTGGTTGTTTGAGCGCAGCGAGTTTCAGAGGTTTTTTAAATTTCATTATAGCTCAGAGCATTGCTGAAATTAGAACTAACCCTATTCCAACTAACTGTTCAGCCATTTAAAAGATAATGTTCCATGAAAAATATTATATTTTACAAATTCAGCGGAAGTGGTAATGATTTTATAATTATCGACAACAGGAAAAATATTGTAACCCACTCCTCTCTACCCAGATTTGTTATGAACCTGTGCAAAAGAAAAATGTCAGCAGGTGCTGACGGTCTGATTCTCATTGAAACCTCTAAAAATGCTGACTTTAAGTGGCGTTTTTACAATTCCGACGGAAGTCTGGCTGAAATGTGCGGAAACGGGGCAAGGTGTGCTGCACGTTTTGCTTTTTTAAACAAAATAACCGGGAAAAGAATGTCATTTGAAACAGTCGCAGGGATTGTAAATGCCGAAATAATAGATGAAATGGTAAAAATAAAATTGACGGACCCCGTTGATTTTATTCCTGATTTCGGACTCGAATTATCATCCGGCCACACCCGTCTCGGAAAAATAAACACAGGTGTCCCCCACGTGGTGATACACACAGATGACCTGGATAATATTGATCTGGTGAAACTTGGAAAAGAGATAAGATTCCACGACCTTTTTGCACCCGCTGGAACAAATGTAAATTTTGCTTCAATAAAAAATAAAAACACCATTGAAATACGAACATATGAACGGGGCGTGGAGGATGAGACCCTGGCATGCGGCACAGGATCCGTTGCAAGTGCAATGATTATTGCCCATAACAGAGGAATCAAACCCCCTTTAAATGTTATAACCCGAAGCGGCTGCGTCCTGACAATCCATTTTAAAGAAAAAGGAGGAAATTTTCATGAGGTCTACCTTGAAGGAGACGCCAGAATAATTTATAAAGGTGAACTATTTGAAGATGCATGGAACTATTGAGTAAGAATATTTAACATGACAAAATACCACAAATCAATTATTTCCATCGGATCAAATATGGGGGACAGACTGTCAAACTGTCAAAAAGGAATTGATGCCCTTGCTTTGACTGATAAAATTTTTATTGATGCAGAATCAAATTTTTACAAAACCGAGCCCGTCGACTATCTGGATCAGGACTGGTTTGCAAATTGTGCGGTGAAGATTAAAACTGCTTTAGATCCTTTTGAACTTTTAAATGAATTAAAAAGGATTGAGGCAACTTCAGGGAGGAAGTCCGGCCCCATCAGATTCGGACCCAGAATTTTAGATCTGGATTTAATCTTTTTTGACGATATTCTTTTACAGACACCTGACCTTATCATCCCGCATCCAAGAATGCATAAAAGACGTTTTGTCCTGGTTCCTCTATGTGATATAGAACCTGACATTTTACACCCTTTATATCATAAAGATATAAAAACAATTCTTGACCAGTTGGATGAAAACGGACAAAAAGTATATAGGTTGGCATGAGATTATTATTTTTAATAGCTTTTATATATTTTGGATTCAAGGTGCTGAAATTTTTTTTTAAAGCCCTGGACATTTCCAAAACCATTTCAACTAATAAAACCTTTTTCAGCAGCCCTCCCACCAAAATTGATGACGTGATGATTCAGGATCCTTACTGCAAGGTTTATTTCCCAAAAAGAGACGGGATCCATTTAAAGGATAAGGGAAAGGATCTTTATTTTTGCAGCAGCAAATGCCGAGATAAATATCTGGACGAACAAAACAATTAAACAAACACCTGGAAAATTAAAATGAAATTTTTTATTGATACCGCGAATATCGACGAAATCGTAGAAGCAAACAAAATGGGGATGGTTGACGGGGTGACCACCAACCCAAGTCTCATTTCCAAAGAAGGTGGAGACTTCATAAGTATAATCACTGATATCTGCAAAATAATAGACGGGCCAATCAGTGCCGAAGTTATCAGCCTCGAAACAGAAGGTATGATTAAAGAAGCCCGTGATCTTGCAAAAATCAGCGATAACATTGTGGTAAAAATTCCCATGACCACCAACGGATTAAAAGCCACTAGAAAACTCTCCCAGGAGGGGATTAAAACAAATGTAACCCTGATCTTTTCCCCCCTACAGGCCCTTATGGCGGCTAAAGCCGGCGCAAACTATGCGAGCCCCTTTGTCGGACGGCTAGACGATTTATCCCATGAAGGGATGCTTATTGTAGAGCAGATTGTTGAAATTTTTCAAAATTACAATTACGAAACCGAAATAATCGTAGCCAGCATACGCAGCCCCATGCACGTTCTGCAGTCTGCACTAATGGGTGCTGACATAGCAACCATTCCATTTAACGTACTAAATAAACTTGCTGCCCATCCCCTGACAGACAAAGGTATCAAAGCCTTTTTAAACGACTGGGAAAAAGCAAAAAAATAATAGCGCATGTTAAAAAAAAAAAAAATAACAGATCTTTTACGCAATCCAAACATATTAACTCTATTCAGGATTGCGGCAATCCCGCTAATTATATTTTTTCTATTTTTCCCGAACAGGATATGTTCTTTTATTGCGGCTTTATTCTTCAGCGCTGCTGCTATAACCGATTATTTTGACGGGTTTTACGCAAGAAAATTTGGGTTGGAGTCAAACCTTGGAAAGGTAATGGATCCTGTTGCAGACAAGCTGCTGATTTCATCAACTTTTATAATGCTTGTCTCCCTCAACTGGGCTCCTGCCTGGATTGCCTGCATAATCATAGGCCGAGAACTTGCCGTAACCGGCTTGCGCAATGTTATTGCTGCAAGCGGAGAAGATTTATCAGCATCCATGCTTGGAAAATACAAAACAGGCTTTCAAATAGCCGCAAGTATCACTTTGTTAATTCATTTTGAATATTTTAACATAAATTTTCATGAAATAGGGCTTGTCCTGTTATGGGGCGCATTGATTTTTACAATATGGTCAGGGGCCGATTATTTCATCAGGTTCAAGAAACTTTTAAGGTAACTACGCTACTTTTTCATTGACATTATCTTAACAAACAAATATAATTAGCTCCACTTGTGAGGGAGACCTCACCTGACTTTAAGAACAAACCATAAGCGGGAATAACTCAGAGGTAGAGTGCGACCTTGCCAAGGTCGAAGTCGCGGGTTCAAATCCGATTGCCGCCTCCAAAAAAAAAAACAAAAGGGCTTGCAGGCAAATTGCCGCAGCCCTTTTTTTTTATGTTCCCACTTAATAGGCCCACTTAAAAGATACCGGGATTGATTTGAACTTTGGCCATAGGATATCAGAACTGAGCTATGGTAAAATTTAAAAAACTCTGGCTGTCAGAGGTTTTTAAATTTATTATAACTCAGTGTCAGTGTTATTGCTCAGATACCTTCTATGCCTTATTTTTTACACAATTTTCTTTGGCAAGCTCCATATAAATCGATTCAGGATAATTCTCTACAATATTTTGAAAAGCCTCCAGACTTTTAGCAGCATCACCTGTTTCGGAATAAATAAGACCCATATTAAAAAATGCTTCATCTTTTAAGAGGAGACTTTTGCCGGAGGTAATCATTTTAAAATATTTTATGGCATTGGCATAATCTTTCTTCTCCCCGTGGGAATAGCCAAGCCCACTTAAAGCAAGATTATAAACATCAGGCTCATCCTTAAAATATTGCAATGCTTTTTTGTAAAGCTCTATGGCCTTATCAAAATCCCCTGAATCATAACAAATATTAGCATAGAAAAGGGCTGCTATTTCTCCACCCTTATTTTTAGAGTATTTATCAACAAGCTCTTCAAAATTTTCATCCATGGCAACTTTTTCATGATCATTATTCTCTATCAGACTCTCATATTGATTAACACTTTTGGAAAGAAGCAAAAAAGCTTTCTCCTCTTTTTTATTAGAAAAATGCTTTAAAGCCGAAAAAAGAGCAAAGATTAAAACTAGCGCAGAAACCAAAAATATTACATATCTTTTATTCTTGGCAATATACTCAAGGGACCTTGCTGAAAAAGTAATAAACTCATCTGGTGCTTCCAGCTCCCGTTTTCTACTTCGTGATACACGTTGTTCTCCCATTATTCCTCCACTATTCTTAGGATCGGAAATTATATAAATTGGACAAAAATTGTGAAGGATTTTGGTTCATATACAAGGCGCGTTAAAGGTTGAATACTTGATGTATTCGGCCTTTGATGTAACGCAGTAGATGGACCAAAAAACAAACAATTTCGTTCAAGTAATTTCATTTCCGATCCTTATTATTCCCGGCCAGACTTCATCAGGAATATGAGCCCCAACCACCTGGCAAACTTCATACCCACATACAGAACCGAGCTTTCCACACTTATCAAGGGGATACCCGTTTACCAGGCCAAAGAGAAAACCTGCCGCCCAAAGATCTCCAGCACCTGTGGTATCAATAACTCCACCTGAACCAAAAGGCTCAATTTTTATAACCTCCCCACCTTTTGCAATATAACTTCCCCGCGCACCAACTTTTAAAACTGCCAGATCGGCCATTTCAGAAAGGGCATTAAGAGCTTTTATTTCATCGGAAAATCCGGTAAAAGCACGGGCTTCATCCTCATTGGCAATAAGTATATCAACATATTGCTCCACAATACCATGAAGCACCAGCTTAAATTCTTCCACAACAGTATAGCTGGCAAGGTCAAAGGAGATAAGAGCATTCGCCTTTTTTGCGGCATTAAGAGCGGCCGCAATAAGCTCTTCATTAAAAACAAGATATCCTTCTATCTGAACAATGGCTGAATCACGAAAGGAGTTATCGATTATTTCTTCAGCAATGGGTTCAGATGATGCCCCAAGAAAGGTGAAGAGGGTCCTCTGGGCATCAGGAGTAATAAGCGAAAGGACTCTACCTGTTGCAGAAGAAGATTTTACAAGATACGGGGAAACATTACTTTTTTTCAGTTCCGATTCAAAAAGCCGCCCATAATCATCCTCACCAAGCTTTCCCACAAAACGGGCACTGCCGCCTAACCTGGCAACACCAATAACTGTGTTGCATGCTGACCCGCCAGGGACAACAACAGGTTCACAGGTTGTCCTGTCAATCAAAAGACCCATCCCCTTTTCATCAACAAGGGTCATTCCCCCTTTTTGAGCATCTATTTCCCTTAAAAACTCATCACTCTGCCTTGCAAGTATATCCACAAGGGCTGCGCCTATTCCGGTGATCAGCCTGTTTTTTTTCATGGTTCAAACCTCATTTTCACCAAACCAGTGTTTTATATATCCAGCCCTTGTCTCCATCAGAGTGCTGTATATTAATCCAGCCCCCTTTCCTCTTTAAAACCTTAAAGGGAATCCCCTTTTCAACGGTGAAGAGCACTTTGAATTTTTTGCCGGGCCCGGATCTAACATTACATGTTTTTTTAATTGTAATAACCGATTTGGTTTTTCCAACTAATTTTTTATGCACCCATCCCTTGTCCCCTTCAAAATCCTGAAAATAATACCATGAACCTTGTTCTTTTATTTTTTTAAGGGGGTGATATTTCTCCACCTGCCACAAAACATCATACTTAGTTCCCGGTCCCGAACGTATATTTGCAACCGAAGCTGAAACCGAAATGGTATTAGCAAGTGAAAAATCACATATTACAAGGGAAAAAAGAGTAAAAAAGAAAAGATATTTAAGTGCGGAATAATTTATCATAAACCATGCCCCATAAATAGTGCCCGTTCAAAAATTGGGGAAAAAACCATTTTCGAACGGGCATAAACTATACATCATAAAACAGAAGATCCGGAAGTTTAACACAAGTTAATTTTCTACCGTAAGCAGCCCCTGTATCTATCCCTATCTTATTAGGCAAAAGCAGGGGGGTTTCAAAAACTGTGTGTCCAAAGACAACCTGCTTGCCAAAATCATATTTTGAATTTATAAACTCTCTTCTTATCCATAAAAGGTCAGAATTTTTTTGTTGAGCAAGGGATTTTTGTGCTTTTAAACCTGCATGTACAAAGATATATTTTTCTGTTTCGTAATAATACTCAAGGGAATCAAAAAACTCCAAATGTTTTTCAGGTATAGCATCAGATGGCTTCTGGTTCG